>CAIXOA010000031.1 GCA_903920925.1 uncultured Microcaldota archaeon
AGAGAGAAACTTGGACTGGATAAATCTCATTTCTACGGATCCAAGAATGGCTACAGGTATGAACTGTCAAAGAACATGAGCCGAAACTATCTGGCAAAAATAATCGATGGCAAACCGGAGACAAGGGAAATCGCAATGCTGAGGGACATCGCGGAATCCGATGTTCTTTGGGATGAAGTCATTGAGATAAACGCCAGTGATTTCGATGGTTACGTGTACGATTTGACGGTAGGCGATACGCATACATTCATAGCAGGCTTCGGCGGCATTATTGTTCATAATACTTACATAGTGAAATCAGCAGCAGGAGAATGCAAAGCCGGCTTCATCAACGCAAAGCTTTCTGATTTGCTGGACATGTACGTGGGCAACACGGAAAAGAACATCCACAAGGTGTTCGAGACCGCGCGCAAGAACACGCCCTGCATACTCTTCTTCGACGAAGTGGATGCAATCGGCGGAAGGAGGGACCAGCAGGAGGGCGCCCAGTACATGAAGATGGCGGTCAACCAGATGCTCTACGAGATAGACGGGATAGAGGCGCACAACGAGAACGTGCTGGTGATTGCGGCGACGAACGCGCCCTGGGACGTGGACCCGGCATTGAGGAGGAGCGGAAGGTTCGGAAAGACAATCTACATCCCGGAGCCGGACCTGGTCTCAAGGTATGCGATAATACGCATGCACGCGAAGAAGCTGCCAATCTCGAATTTCATCCCCTACTGGAGGCTCGCCCTGGGCACCGCGGGCTACGCGTCCTCGGACCTGAAGGCGGTGGTCGAGGAGGCGGCCGCAATCCCGTGGAGGGAGGCATTCAAGAGCGGCAAGGAGAGGAACATAAGCTCCGGCGATTTCCTTGTCGCCATAAGGAAGAGGAAGTCTTCCCTTCCGCCCTGGTACGAGCAGGCGAAGAAGCAGATAGGCAAGCAGGAGGAGCTCACGGTCATAGACGGCAAGGAGCACAAGAAAATCACGGAGAGCAAGATGGGTGCGGGCGAGAAGGAGGCGTTCAAGGACTTGCTGGGCCTCATCAACGAGAGGAACAAGTGGTACAGCAAGCTATGGCACAAGTTCATAAGGCAGTTCTCGCTCTCCCCGCTCGGCTCCCTTGGAGAGGCGGCCCTCTCGCCCGTCGGGCTGTTCCTGCAGAAGAAGAAAAAGTGATAACTTTTTATATTTCCCCCGCGCCAGACAACCGATGCTGGTAAAGAACGCTAAATTCTTCCTTGGCGGGAAAATAATCGAGAAGGATATTCTGATTGAGGGGGACAGGATAAAATCCCTGGGCCATTTTCCGGGAAGCGGGATTGACGCCTCCGGATTTCTTGTCCTTCCGGGATTGATTGACGCGCACGTGCACCTCCGCGACCCGGGCGCCACGCAAAAGGAGGACTTCCATTCCGGCACAATGGCCGCGATTGCGGGCGGAATCACAACCGTGCTGGACATGCCGAACAACAATCCCCCGACGACCACCGTGGAACGCCTGGAGGAGAAGCGCGCAATCGCATCCAAGAAGGCGGTGTGCGACTACGGCTTCCATTTCGGGGCGGGGACGGATAATTTCGAGGAGGTGAGGAAGGCGAAGCCCGGCTCCCTCAAGATATACATGGGAAAGACAACCGGCGGCCTCTTCCTTCCGGACGAGAAGCTCATCTTTTTGCATTTCCAGAATTTCCCCAAGGAGAAGCCGATAGTGGTGCACGCGGAGGACCAAACGGTTATAGATGCGGAGGGGCGGACCCCCCTCGCGGCGCAGGTTGCCGTTGCGAAGGCAACGATGCTTGCGGAAAAGGCGGACAGGGTCGTCTGCATAGCGCACGCGAGCACCGCCCGGGAAATAGAACTGGCGAAGAAATGGAAGAAATCCCTCGTGGAGGCGTGCCCGCATTACTTATTCCTGAACGAGGAAAAGATTGCCCATCTCGGGAATTTCGGGAGGGTGAACCCTCCGGTGCGGAGCGAGGGGGAGAGGAGGGCGCTCTGGAGGATGCTTCCGCGCATCGACTACCTCTCCACCGACCACGCACCCCACCTCCCGGAGGAGAAGGGGAAGGGGGCAGCGGGCTTCCCGGGCCTTGAAACCTCCCTCGCCCTCATGCTTGATGCCTACAACAAAAAGCAAATCGGGATGGGCTGGATTCTTTCCAGGATGTGCGAAAACCCCGCCCGCATCTTCAGCATAAGAGGGAAGGGAAAAATCGCCCCCGGCTTCCAGGCCGACCTTGTGTTCGTGGACTTGAAGAAAGAGTGGAAGGTGAGGGCGGAGGGCATGCAGAGCAAATGCGGCTGGACGCCCTACGAGGGGATGCGGCTGAAGGGAAAGGCGGAGAAGGTAATCTTCGGGGGAGAGCTGGTGCTGGACGGGGGAGAAATAGCAAAAGAAATACGCGGAAGGGAAGTCATGACGTGACTTCTTCAGAGGAGGCGATTTCCACGCTTACTCCGGTTCCCGTATTTATTATTTCGAGCCTGTACCTGCCGGGGCTGGTTATGCCCCCCGATGAATGCATCGTGAAGCTCGTCGGCTGCGTGACATCGTTTTCCGAGCCGCGCACATTTGCCGCGAACACGACCTCGTTCGGGTTGAAGGTGATGCTCTTGATGTTCTCCGGCACGTATATTTCGGTTATTATCGAGGAGCCCTCGCCCATGTACCCGATTGCGTTCACAAGGTAGGCGATTCGCGCGGCCGAGAAGTGCATCTGGAGAAGGGAAAGGTCGGTGTTCACATCGCCGAGCTTAAGGTACATCACGGCCATCAGCGGTATGAAAAGGAGTAGGATAAAGCCGACCACGACCAGAAGCTCGTTGCTCACCTGCCCTTTCATGTTCATGCCTCTTCCACATGGAACGGGTGCTTCTTCATCTTCATGCAGTTCTTTTTCTTGGCCAGAAGGCTTTTTATTTCTGCGGCAGTGCCCGCAATCGCGCTCTTCAGGTCGTAGGCCTCCACATTAAGGTGGATGGGCTCGTGCTCCAGGCTAACATGCGTCGTGACCACGTACGTGGATTTTCCCTTCTTTATGCGCACGTTTATGGTGTCTATCTCGAAGCTCTCGCCGAATTTCTTAATCGAGCCCTTGAGCTCCTGCCTTATGTCGTCGTAATACTCCATCTCGTCCTGGCCGAGCCCGCTTATGAAGACCTCGGGCTTCTCGGCGTGCAGGCCGAGGATGAATTTCATGACATCGCGCGCGGTGACCACACCAACGGCCTTGGGGCCGTTCATCACCACTACCGCGGAGACGTTGTTGGCGGCCATCCTGTCCGCGGCGACGTGCAGGGTGTCGTCCTGGTTTATGCTCACAAACTTGTCCCTCATGAACTCGTGCACGGCCTTCGCATCCACCTTGTCCACCTCGCGCACGAACATGAAGTCCCTTCCCTTGGGCTTTAGGAGGACGCTGGAGAAATCCATGGTGGAGACGGTCCCGACAACCTTGTTGTTCCGGGTGATCGCCAGCCTGTGCACGCCGGAGGTCTTCATCATCCTCTTCGCCACGCTCACGCTCTCGTTCGCGTCCACGGTGTAAAGAGGGGTGTTCATGATTATCTCAACGCCGATTTTAGGGACGGACTTTTCGACTATCAGCCTCTGCATGAGCATGGACCTGGTCATCAGCCCGATAACCCTTCCGCTCCTGAGGACCGGGAGCGCCTTGAAATGCCCGGCGAGGAAACGGCCCATCATCTCGTCCGTGCCCATCTTCTCGTCTATCGCAGGGGCGCGCACCGCGAGGTGCAGGCATTTCGCCTTGCTCGAGTCGGAAATGCCGCCGCGCATCTCCCTGTCGTCTATGATTCCGTAGTATTTTCCCTTTTCCGTAATTACCGCGACCGTTCCGGTCGTGAGTATCTCGTTTAGCGCCTTTGAGAGCGGTTCTTCTCCATCAAAAACAGTTGCGTTCTCGAGTTCCATGTGTACACCAAAAGGAATATAAAAATGAAACCTTTTAATAAGCGCGGTATGGACCTCCCCATAACATCCATCGTTGCGAAACCGAGCTGGAAACAGGTTCTTGTAGAGTTGGTCATGACTGAAAAACTGGATCCGTGGAACATAGACATCGTGGTTGTTGCAGACTCGTTCTTCAATTACGTGAAAAAGATGGAAAAATTCGATTTCCACATACCCGCGAACATAATCCTGGCGTGCGCCATCCTCCTGAAATACAAGAGCAACGCGATACGCTTCTACGAGGAGCCGCAGCTGGCCGAGGCGCCGCCGGAGGAGCCGGCGGAAGGCGCCCTCCCGGAGCTCACGCTCTCCTGGAGGATACCGCCCAAGAGGCAGATAACGCTCAACGAATTGATGGGGGAGATGGAGCGCGTCATAAAATACGATTCCGCCGAGAGGCCGAAAAAAGTGGCGGCGCAGATGCCCACGCTCGAGATGGACCTTGACAATTACGACATGGAGAGCGAGATAGACAAATTGCATGCGCGCCTCAGGGGCGGCGCGGATTCCGAAGGCATAGTGCTCTTCTCCTCCCTTGTGAATGGAGGGGGCGCGGAGGGGGTGGTCTCGGCCATCACGCCTTTGCTCCACCTCGCCCAGAGGAAGAGCATATTCCTGCGGCAGGACAAGTTTTTCGGGGAGATTTTCATAAACGTGGACGGGCACGAAACGAACGGAAAGGAGGGAAATGAGAAGGAGGGCAACGGAAAGCACGCTGAGGCAGATTCGCTTCCCGAGCCGGAAGATGCGGAGCTGGAAGCAGGGGAAGCGGAAATGGGTACTGCGGCTGAGGGCGGGGGAACCGAGAACAGGCAACCGGAAGCGCCGGCCGCCCCGAAGGCGGACTGAGGTTTTTGCATGGACGAAAAAAAGTTCATCGAGGCCGCGCTCTTCATAAGCGGGAAGGAGCTTTCCATCTCGGATTTCTGCAAGCTCACGGGCATCGCCGCGCCAGGCCACGTGAAATCCCTCGTTGACGAATTGAAAACGGACTACGACAATGCGGGAAGCTCGCTGGAAATCCTGCAGGTCGGGGAGAAATACGTGATGAGGGTGCGGGACGCCTACCTTGAAAAAGTAAAAACTTTCGCCCAGGAGGCGGAGCTTTCCCACGGCGGCCTCCGCAGCCTTTCATACATCGCGGCGCACGACGGAATCCTGAAATCCGAGATGAGCAGGAAAATCGGCCCCATGATTTACGACGAGGTGCGCGAACTAGTTGAAAAGGGTTTCATCTCCGCGAAGGCGGAGGGGAGGAGCTCCAGGCTTTTCCTCACCGAAAAATTCCACGCCTATTTCAACAAGTAGTGAAACCTTGAGGCCAATGCCGTAAAATCATATGCAGGTGCTCCATAAGAATGGGAAGTTGGCCACAAGGTTTCAAGTAGCGATTTCTGTAAAGGAATGGTTTTTATTCATTTTGCACGGATAATATACACTATGCACAGGAATAGCTTTAACGCCGAACCGGCGATTGATAACGCGGAGGGGGACTCTTCAAACCCATTTGTGCTCAACGGCCTTTTCAAGGTGCACCGCGAGGTTGACATGCGGGGCGACAAAGCTCTGGAGGCGAGATGGGTCGCCGCCGTGAGCAATGTTTGCAGGCATTGCGCGTCCACAAGGAGAACCTCCGATGCGGCATTTGAAATCCTGGAGAGCCTCTTCTCCAGATATGAGAACGACAGGGGCACCAGGTTCTATGTGGTCGAGGCGCTGGTCCTTCTCAACACCACGAGGGCGCTGCCCATCCTCACCGATGTGGCAAAGGACCCGGCACTCCTCAAGGACTTTGACCACTTTGACGACTGGGTTGACGCACTGGTGGACAAGCTGCTCATTGGCAAGAGGGAGGAAGAGGCGTTCTCCGCCCTCAGGGCGCTGCTAGGCAGCACTTCCGAGGAGATGCGCAGTTACGCGAGCGAAAAACTGCTCATCATGAACACTCCGGAGGCGCACGGGATTCTTGTTTCAGAGAGCGTGCGGCAGTCCAATGAATTGCTCGTGGGCTTCCTCGTGCAGGGCCATGACGAGAAATATTCTGAGGATGGATGCGGCGAACAGGACCCGGACCGTGCAGAGGCCCTGGCCGAGCTTTTTGGCAGGGTGAGAGGCGACGAGAGATGCCGCATAGCGCCGGAAAATCTTCGCGTTCTTGTGGAGCAGGCGGTGCGGAAGGCAGGCGCAGATCGCGGCCAGGGCGAGAAGGAAAGGGCCGCGAACATAATGGAAAAGCTCATCCCGCTGCGCCACCACCAGGATCCGCCGCGCCCGGCGCCGCGCAGGCACGTTCCATTTTCCATCAGGATATTAAGCCGCAGGCCCGGGCTCGCGCTCGTAAAGGGCGATAAAATCCCGGAACTTCCCCGATAGTTTATAAATATGACGCTGAATAAATATACCGAAAGAAAAAGAAGAGTGATAACATGGGACTCAGGCCAGCAAGATGCATACGGGAACCCAAGAAAAGGGCATGGACAAGATTTTCACAGAAGAAGCCGAGAAAATCATACATAAAGGCGATGCCGCACAAGGACCTTAACGTCTACAGGATGGGGTCGACGAAGCCCGACTTCGACTACACGGTCAGCCTCGTCACGGACCAGGACATAATCCTGAGGGACAACTCCATAGAGAGCGCGAGGCAGAGCGCGAACAAGGAGCTCGAGACCAAGGCGGCGGGGAACTATTTCTTCCTGGTGCGCGTATACCCGCACGAGGTCCTCAGGGAAAACAAAATGGTCGCGGGTGCGGGAGCAGACCGCATCCAGAAGGGGATGAGGCAGGCGTTCGGCAAGCCCGTCGACAGGGCGGCGAGGCTCAGGAAGGGCCAGGCGCTCTTCACCGTTTCCACGTACAAGGCGAACGAGGCGTTCGTGCGGAGGGCATTCAAGAAGGCGACGATGAAATTGTCCGGCACCTTCAAGGTCCGCCCCGAGGAGGCAATCGGTGCGGATACGGGCAACACCGGCCCCGCGCGCGGCCTAAAGGTGGACGTCCCAGAGGTGGGCGCTTGATTGAGGTTGATGAGGAAAACTTTTTGATAGTTACCGACATTGACCGGTTGATGCACCTGGTTGCTACCCAAAGGAGGGTCGAACTGGGCAAGCTCGCGAAGGAACTGAAGATGAACTCCAAGGAGGTGGAGAAGTGGCTCCACATCCTCGAGGACGAAGGGCTAATCAAGATAGAGCACAGCCTCACGAAGGTTTACGCCGTCTGGGCGGGCGAGGCCGTCCCGAAGCCGAAGGAGGAGAAGAGGAAGGAGGCGCCCAGGGAGCACAAGGAGGCGAAGGCGGAGCGCACCCCCCCAGCGATGATAATCGAGGAGAAGGAGGAAGAGGAGGAGAAGTTCCGCCCCTTCACGACGGAAGAACTCGCGCCCTTGGAGGAGGAGTATATAGAGGTCTCGAGGCGCGCCGCGGAGGAGGAGATGCCGCGCAGGCACGAGGAGGACGAGAGGCAGCTCAAGAGGCTCCAGTTCAGGGGGAAGCCGGAGAAGGAGGAGAAAAAGCACGTTCACAAGGAGGAGAAGAAGCCGGAGCCCAAAAAGGCGGAGGGGCACGAGGCCCCCAGGATGGAGCTGAAGAAGAGCGAATTCCTCGAGCTCCGCCCGGTCGAGGCGGAGAGCCTGAAGGGAAGGCTCGACGAATATCTCGAGCTCATCAGGAACAGCAAGAAGGAACTCAAGGAACTTGAGAGCGAGAAGGAGCGCATGTACAGGGAAGGCTACCTCCCGCTCGAGAAGGAATTCGAGGCCGGCCTCGAGAACATCCAGTTCGCGATTCTTGAAAAGGAAAAGAAGATAATGGAGGCGAAGGAGAAGGCCGCGGGCCTCCCCGGGCAGGTCGAGGAGCTGGAGATGCTCCAGAAGACCGTGCGCCAGGTGGAGGAGAAGGCGCGCTCCATCCTCTCCAAGACCAGGGGCCAGCTTGACGACAGGGTGGACACCATACAGGAGGTCGCCGAGGAGCTGGACGAGCAGATTTCCAAGGGCGAAGAGGAGGCGATGCGCGAGCGTGCGAAGATGTTCGAGCTGAAGGAATTGCTCGGCTCCATACAGTCCAACGAGGAGACCATCAGGAACGCAGTCCAGGAAAACGAGAGGCAGATGGAGGAGGCGAAGCGCAAGATGTCCGATCTCGAGGACGCGCTCGGGGAGGTCGTGGATGCGCGCACCCTTCTCGCGGAGAGAATAGACACAATCCAGAACGGCCTTGAGAGGAAGGTCAGGACGCTCGAGGACCTCAGGAAGGACCTCGAGGAGATAGAAAAGGTCGAGAGCTGGTTCAGGGAATACAGCAGGGACTACACCAAGAAGATAACCGACCTCGAGTCCTACGTGGCGGGGAACCAGCAGGAGATATCCAAGCTCATGGAGGCCGCGGAGCTCGAGTACGTGAAGAAATATCTTGACGAGCTGTCCAAATCCGAAGAGAAATACCGCGACAAGCTGCGCGGGCTGGAACTGCAGGACGCGGACCTGGAGGAGAGGATTTCCGAGGCCAAGTCCCGCATAAAGCAGCTTCTGTCCGAGAGCACGCAGCTCATGGAGGCGAGCCGCAGGAAGGCCGGCTCCTCGTCCTTCGACACATCCGCCGCGAAGAAGAAGGTGGAGCAGAAGGCGGCGGTCATTGAGGAGAAGGCGAAGGAGAGGAAGGGGCTTTTCGACGACCTCATGAAGGGGAAGGACAACAAGAAAAAGAAGTGAGCGCTCCTTTCTATTTTTTCATTCTCGCTTCGTCCACTATCGCTATCCAGGAATCCCCGATTTTGTAGAAGCAGTTGCCGAATGTCTTGCTCAGGCTTATCCTCATGGGGCGGAACTTCCTTTTGCTCTCCACCGCGACGATGGTCTCGCGCTCTATCTTAATCATCCCGACGCGCCTCAGCCGCGGGAGCACCCTGTTGTAGAAGGTCGCCTTTGAAACGTTGTTTTCCGAGACGAATTTTCCAATGTCCGCGCCGTCCATGCTCGTCTTCGCCGCGAGCGCATTCAGGAATTTCACCGCAGTCCCATAATATGTTGGCTGGAATTTCCTGGAAAAGATTACATTAACAACGTCGTCCATCCTCCACAGGTTCCGCGTGAGGCTCTCGTTCGCATCCTGGAACGGCTTGAACTCCTCCGCGTTGTGCGCGGGGAAATATAGGGACTCGGAGGAAGGGATTCCCCTCGGGATTTTCTTCTCCTCAGCCATATTTCTCATCCGAATATCGCTCCGAAGCCGCCTTCTGCCGCCTCTTCCTCCTCTTCTATTTTTTTCCTCACGCGCTCCTCCTCGTCCTTGTGGATTTCGCGCATGAGCGGCTTGAGCTTCTCCTTCGCCTTTTTTATGAAATGCTCGTCCGCGCTTATATATAGATATATTGTATCAGCCTTCTCCCCTAGCGTTGCCCCGTCCCTAATCTTGTAACCGGCGCGTGCGAAGCTGTCCGGCGCGTACGGGTCCGCTTCAAGAATCGGCGTCAAATCCTTCTTCTTTTCCGCCGGGAATGCGAGAACGGCCTTCATTTTTCCACCCTCAGGTACGCGTATGCAGGCTCGATGCGCACCAGCTCGGTCTTCACACGCATCTTCGACATTATGTAATCCAATATGCTTTTGAGGAAGACTTACGTCACGGAAATGCCCGCCGCGAACAGCGTCCTCTCAACCAG
>CAIXOA010000032.1 GCA_903920925.1 uncultured Microcaldota archaeon
CATCGGCCACCTCCACGACACAGAACTGTTCCACAACATGCTTAACCTGATTGGAAAAGCCCAGATGGTGGGGACCTAGAAAAAGGAAATAAAGGAAAAATAAAGGAAGTTCAGCCCGCGACCTTGGATATAACGTTGGCTTTTATCTGGTGCTTCACGCTCGGGTCTATGTCGTTCGCATAGTTGTACCAGACCACGAGCTTGCCGCGGAACTCCTGCCCGGAACTGCTCTTTATCGCGTTCCCCAGGGAATCCACGCACGGTATGCTTCCCATGTTCGAGTTGTCCCCGCCAGCCTGGAAAGAGGCTCCGGTCTGGAGCTGATAGTTGTTCGCATCCACCGCATGGTTCGCGGCTGCAGCAGGCACCTCGCTGCCCGGCGCGCTGGTGCACAGCACATTCCTCACGGTTATGGGCTGCCCGACCTGGTTCCACATC
This sequence comes from uncultured Microcaldota archaeon, assembly GCA_903920925.1. Lineage (GTDB taxonomy): Archaea > Micrarchaeota > Micrarchaeia > Anstonellales > Bilamarchaeaceae > CAIXOA01. The sequence continues at coordinate 439 of CAIXOA010000032.1, forward strand.
TTCACGTTCATCATCAGGTTTCCGCCCTGGTCCACGTAAAGCTGTGGCGGCGGCTCGTTGCAGGTGAAGCCCGCCTGCTCGAACAGGCACACCTCGGGTGCCCTGAACGGGTTCATGAATATGAGCGCCGCAATCACGAGCACTATGGCAAGGATTGCCCACCCGTAAGTCATCAGGTATTCCATCGCCGCTTGGCCTTTCATGTTTTTCATCTTTCACACCTCATACGAACATTGACGCGAATATGGATTCAAGGAACGCAGACACCACGAAGTAAATCGCGTACGCCATGATGAGCATGAACGGGAAGAACTTCAGCCCCTGCGTCTTCGAGCCCGATTGGATGACCCCCAGTATCAGGGATGCAATCAGGCACGTTATGAAGATTGTCGCCACGCTGAACCACTGGAACTCGCCGGCGGTTATCACGGGCGCGGACGGCTGTATGAAGGTCATCTGCGGCATTTCCGCCCCCAGCCCGCCCGAAGGCAGGTAGGAGAACGCCATCCCCAGCACCACGATGAGCTTGTTCGCCACCGAGAAAAGGAAAGGCGTCCCGAAGGTGGATGCGAACACCAGGAATATGACATACACAAGCAGAGTGGATGCGATGTCCTTCCTCTGTATCGAGACCTCCCTCGCGTCCTCCGACGTTATCTCCATGATTTCCGCGACCTCGCCTCCCGTAGCCATCGCCTGCTTCACCAGCAGTATCGTCCTCTCCAGCACCTTGGAGTTGAACCTCACCGCAAGCCTGTCCAGCGCCTTCTCGAACGGCTCTCCGCTGAATGAGCTCTTGATTATGCTCCTCACTTCGATGGAAAGGATTCCGAACTCCGGCTTGGCCGCATACCACATCGCCTGGTCCACCGTCATCCCGGAGCGCACGTTCGCCGCAATCAGGGAAAGGAAATCCGGGAGCGCCGCCTCGACCGCGCCCTTCCTCGCCTCTATCTGCAGCAGCAGGAACACCCACACGAGTATCCACACCGAGAACGCGACAACCCCGACCGCGACGATGAATGTCAGTATCCACATCGCGAACTCCGGCATGTAGAACGTGGGGCCCAGGATTGCGACCGTGAACGAGTAGAGCACGGAATAGTTCATCATGAGGAAGAACACGAGCAGCGAGAGGAGCGCGACCACCAGCACAAGGAAGCCCACGAACGCCTCCGCGGGCTGGTTGTACCCGGCGTTCCTTATCATCCTCTCCGTAGACCTGATCCTTTCCCTGGAAAAAAGCCTTCCTACCGTTTCATAAAAGCCCGTCAGCATGTCAATCCCTCATATCACATATTTCGGCCTGGAACTCTCCACCATTGCGAGGAACAGGAACTGTATTATCGCAATCGACACGAACACCAGCAGCAGCAGCGAAGCGGTGATGCCGAACCTTCCCGACCCCAGGAGCGAGAAAAGTATCACAGCGAACGCCAGCCCCAAGGAGGGGAAAATAATCCCGAAAATCATGTAGAACATCACGAGGGGGTTGAGCTTCTGCCCGTATGCCTTCAGGGCGATGACCTGCTCCCTGAACACCTGGTTCAGGACCACCTCCAGCGAACCCGCCACGTCCGATCCCGAGCTTATGGAGTTGGCAATCTGCAGCATAATCCTGTTGTAATCGTTCGAGGGGCAGTTCTGTATGACCTCCCTTATGGCCTGCGTCATGGAGACGCCGAGCGTCACCTTCTCCACAATCCTGTTGAACTCCTCGCTCACGGCCCCGTAACCCCTGGACACCCCGACCAGCGAGTCAAAAAGGGGCATCCCGGACTTGAGCGCAATCAGGAGGTGCCTTCCCGCGAACACCAGCTCATAATCTATATCCTTTTTCCTTTTTGTTATCTTCACGTCCGGATACAGCATGAAATACTGGAACGCCAAGAACAGGTAGACAAAGAACAGCGGGATTAGCCAGATCATCTCCACGGCCATGGAATTGAAGAACACCGCGGTGAGAACGGTGAGCGCTGCGGTGAAAAGCAGGGTGCTTATCACCACGCCGTCCAAAAAGTCCTCGGGGGGCTTGTCCATGCCCGCCATGAGCAGCTTCTTCTTCATGTTAGGGTAGTAGGGCATGAGCCACTCCGAAACAACCCTAAACGGCTTCGCGCCCTTCCTGGTCTCCCTCACCGGGAGAGCCACCGGGGTCACTTTTGGTTTTTTGTCCATCCGCTCACCACTTTCCTTTCTTGCATAATCTTTATTTACGCTCCTTTTTCGCCCCCATCTTCTTCCTGGCTTCCGCGAGGGCCTGCACCCTCGTCATCTCGCCCCTCGAGTACCTCTGGTATTCCAGGGGCTCCTCGTATTGCAGGTATGAAAGCAATTCCTCGTCGCTGCTCCCTTCCGCGCCCCCCTTCCTCTTCGAGACCGCGGAGTCTATCTCGCTCCAGATGGAATTCTTTAGTTCGGAGAAACCGGCCGCATAGGCCGGAGCGAGCTCCCTTCCCCTCTCTTCGGTCTCCTTGGTGCCCTTGCCCAGCCTGCCCAATTCCTCGAGTTCGGCGGAGTGCTTGCCCACCAGGAAGCCCTCGTAGCTCCCCACGAGGTTCGCCACCTGCTCCCTGAGCTTCGCGGCCCTCTCCTCCAATGCGGGCATCGCCCCGGCGCCCCTTCCGAGCGCGGCTTCATCATCATAATACCTGAGCAGGGGCGCAACCGCCCCCTCATACGCCTCGCTTATCGCCTTCTTGGCGGATGATACCTCGTATTCCTGGTCGTTCTTCACCACATGGAACATGTCCGCCTTCGGCTTCGCCTTCCCTTCGGCCTCGGAAAGGATGGCCTTCAGCCCCACGATCTCCTTCTTTATGTCCTCCCTCCTGTCAATGGACTTTTCCCTGAAAAGTTCGCGTGTCAGCTCGAGCATCCGCTTCTTCGCCTGGTCCCTGTCGACTTTTCCGCCCGCCTTCACCTCGCTGCCGAACTGCTTCGCCAGTTTTTCAACCGTGTCCATGGCGCTCTCCGCGGGGGATGTCATGAGCACCGGCGGAATCCTGAGCGATACCTCCGGGGCGGCCCCCGGCCTCCTCGCAGGCTTTTCCTCTTCCGGCGGCCTCGGCGCCTCCATGGGCGCTATCTCGATTTCCATCGGCCTTTCTTTCGGGGCCTCGTGCGGCTTCTCGAATTCCATCTCCTCCGCGCCCGGCCTCTTCTCCTCGAACTCCAGTTCCTTTTTCTCCTCCCCGTGCTCCATCCTCAATTCCGGCGCAGGGGCGTGCACTGCCGCGGCAGGCCCCGCCTCTTCCCTCGGCGGCCGTCTTTCTTCCGCCTTTGGCGCGGCCTCCCTCCTGGGAACAATCGCCGCCGGCACGACAACGGGCACCTCGGGCTCGGGCCTCGCCGCCTCGGGCTGTATGCCGTAAATCTCCTTCTGCAGCATCGCGGCTCCGGCAATCACCTTCTCCGTGCGCGAATAGAGCGCAAGGGCCTCGGCATAGCTCATGTCCGAGTATTCCTGGGGGGAGAACTCTATCCTCCTCCTCGCCCTCGCGTGCGCTTCCGGGAGCTCATATTCTAGCGCCCTCTCCTCCAGCCTGCGCACGAGCTCCACGGCTTCCGCAAATTCC
>CAIXOA010000033.1 GCA_903920925.1 uncultured Microcaldota archaeon
AAGTGGAGGGGCTCGGGGCGAAGCGGGCCCGCGTGATAAGGAATACCATTGACGGGAAATACGTGAAACCGGCGTCTAATTCTTATGAATATTGAGATGCTCGAGCAGATAATCCAGAACGTGCTCCTGGAAATGCCTGTTGGATTCGTGGCCCAACTCCTTCCCCGCCTGGAGAAGGTATGGGTGCGGCGAGAAATGGGGGACCGTGACTACGTAGCCTTCCAAATCCGCGGAGGCGAAGATGCCCCCTCCGCCCGCCCTTGCGCCCATTATCTTCCTCACATAATCCGAGCGCATCGCCTCCTCCTTCTTCAGGATTCTCCCCTCCACGGGCTGGTGGAGGAAGTTGAAGGAGATTGCGTGCTCCTCAGTTTCCCCGGAGAGGAGGTTTTTGGCTTTCTTCCTGCAATTAACGGAGATGGAGAGGTTTGAGCCGTCGAATTTCGCCTCATACTCATCTTTTTCGAAATGGAAGAGGAGATAATGGCCGAAGAAATCCACCCCCGCGTCCTGGGCGGCGGATTTGCTGAGCAGTATGAGATAATCCCCGGAAAAGAAGATGGAGCGCGTGGAGCCGTGCGAGAACATCGGACTCAGCTTGTTTCCGTCCAGCATCAGCTGCTGGAAATAATTATTGATAAGCGTGTATGCGTTCCTCGCCTCGAAGAGGGGCTTGCGGATTTTGGGCGGAAAATTTATCGTGGTGAGCAAAGATGTTCTGACGGATGGGAATTTCTCGGCCATTCCGCGGCTTCTCTCCAACCTTGCACTGTCCTCCTGCACCATCGAGTCCATTTTGGAAAAATATGAAGAGTTCCCGAGTGCGGAGCAGAGCCGGCACATGTCATTTCCCGGGTTTGGGTTTTAAGTTTCCGGATGATGGGGGCTGTTTGGTGGAATCGGACTGGAGAGATGTATTCGGAAGTCCGGTTCCATAGGGCGCAGGTTGCCTGCTTGGCGCAGCCTGTGTTTTGCCCGGCGCCTGCGGGGCTTCTGGCTTCTTCCCTATGTCTATCTTTTTCAGCCCTTCAACCCTCGTCTTGAGCATGATGAGGAGGAGCGCCTTCCGCGTCTCCTGCTCCTGGGCGAGCCCGTCCTTGAACCTGAGGTCGAGGTTTCCGCCATTCAGCGACCATTTCTCGACCACCCCGGAGTCCTCGCAGAGGGCCTTTACCTTGGATTCCGGGTCGCTGAAAACATCAACGAGCCTTATCTTGTAGAAAACCGGCTTGCTGGCGAGCGGGTGGTTGAAGTCCACCATCACGCGCCCGTTGCCCACGCTCTTCACGGTCCCGTAGGTCCTTCCCTTGTCCGTGTCCACGTGGATCAAAAGGCCGGGTTCGGGATTCACCTGGAACTTCCTGAATTCGGCGAGGGACATTATTTTTACCAAATCCTTCTTCCTCCTCCCGAACGCCTTGTCCGCGGAGAGGGCCACCTCCCTGGCCTCGCCCTTCTTCATTTGGGAAACCGCCTCGAAAAGCCCTGGGATTATCGTGTCATAGCCGAAGGTGAGGAGCAGGGGGCCCTCCCTGCCGTGGAGCCTCTTCGCCGCGTCGCCCGAGGTGGAATCGAACACGTTCCCTCCCTTGTCCCTTCCCTCGAGCTCGAGCAGCACCATGTCGCCCTTGTTGACCATTGATACACCTTGTGAAAGTTAATGTTACAGGATAAGGTTTTAAATTTAGGCGGGCGAAATAAAAGCATGGGTACGGGGGACATAATCGGCAACTTCTATTCCGCGCTCGCGGGCTCTTCAACGATAGCCGCGGGCATAGTGTTTGGCGTGATTCTGCTTGGGCTCATTGTGCTCGGCGCTTACCTCGCCCTCAGGAAAAGGTAGATGAGCATATTTTAAGAAATATACGGGGGAGGTATGATTGCGCTCTTTGGTGCCTCGGTAGCTCAGTGGTAGAGCGCTCGCCTTGTAAGCGAGAGGTCGGGGATTCAATCTCCCTCCGAGGCTTGGTTTTATAAAAAGAGTGATAGAGAATTGAGAACCTAAGAGGGTTGATGTTGATGGGAAAATTCGCTGAAGCTGACGCAGTCATTTCTAGTATATGGATTTGCAGGAGATGCAAGGGCCGCAACAAGGCTGGCGCGAAGAAGTGCCGGAAGTGCGGCTCCATCTACCTCCGCCCGAAGAAGAAGGAGATAAGGGCGAAGAAGTAGCTTGATTTCCCAGCCCCGGCCCATTCCGGGGCTTTCCAGCGGGCGTGGCACATGGCGGGAGAGGAAAGCATAAGCGAGCAGGGATTCACTGGCGCAGTCGTGGAGCTGGGAAGGAACGGGAAGCTCAACGAACTTGTGGGGCTGCTTCCCCACGCCGGGGGGCACGCGGCGCTGGTCAGGGAATCAATCGCCAATGCCCTGGGCATCTGCATCATTAACAACGACATCCCCGCGCTGGAAAAATTCGCGGAAAACAGGAACCTGCCGGAAGATTTCCGCGGCCTGCGCACACAGGCGGCGGTGGCCTGCGCGGAAGCCGGCAAGTGCCTCGAATGCCTGGTCGGTGAACTCAAATCCGCGCGCAGCCGCGAGGAGGCGAAGGAGCTCGAGAAGGCGGTTGAAAGGGGCATAAACTTCTGCAAGAGGGAAGGCGGAGGAAAAATCGCCACGGTTGCCAAACTCATCATGCTCGGGCTCCCCACCACCCTCAACAAAAATGCGGAATTCGCGTTCAGAAAGATACTGAACGGCTGCGGGAAGGGCGAATCGCCGCGCGCATGCGGGGAAAATCCGGACCCGGCGCTCATCATTTTCGCCTCGGAATCCCTCGCGTACGGGGGGTTGCCCCGGCACCTGAAGCGCGAACTTCTCAATTTCTGCGTGAGGCAGTGCATGCCACGCCCCATAATAGCTTACATGAAGAACGGGGGCGTGAGCCCGCACGAGCGCGAGGAGGCCGCGGGGGGCCTGGACTGCGTGCTATGGGAGCTGGTGAAACACGGCGAGGCGGCGTACATCGCGGAAGAGATGGCGCGGGGGGAGATACCCGAGGTGCGGGACGGCAGGTGGCTGCAGGCGTTCCAGAGAAGCCTCGCGGTTTGCTCCATGAAGGGCTGGCTGGTTTTCAACAAGCTTTATTGCCCGTGCATCATCCCCATCGGCATGCACGACATCGTGAAGTGCGAGGCGGTAAATGCCATAAGGGTTGCGAAGCAGAAAGCCTTCTCCGCGAACAATGAGAGTTATGGGAATCTCACCCTGAAGATGCTGAGGCCCATGGACGATGAGCGCATTCCGGAGGAGGTTAGGGCAGAGGCGCGCTCTGCCGCGGAAGCGATAGAGAGGCGCCTTGAGAGGATGATGGATCTCATGAAGGTCGCG
>CAIXOA010000034.1 GCA_903920925.1 uncultured Microcaldota archaeon
CTCGGTTCCGAAGCCGAAATCCTTTGTGGTGACACTGCGCTCCGCCCAGACCGCGAGCGTGCGCTCCAAAGTTTTCACCTGTTCCCCATATTTGGAAGCGTATGTGGAAATCTCCTCTCTCACCTTTGCGATTTCGTTTTTTTTCGCCGCGATTTCGCCTTCCAATCGGGAAACGGTTGCGGCCGGGGTTGTGAAATCGGAAACGTTCATGGGTGAGAAGCCATGCTTGGAGAGGACGAGCTCCACCGAAGAGGTCATGCCCTCCTCGTTTTTGCAGAGCACCAAGAGAACGGTCTCCGCCTTGCCGACCTTTGCGGTCATTTCGCAGGAGGGTGGCAGGGACTTGCGCAGGGACGGCATCTTTATGGAGGCGACGGTCCCCGCATATAATGTGATATATTTGGAGTTTGCGGAAGAGAAATCCACGCTCTTGAACGGGAGGAGCTTCTTTGCGCCCTTCATTCTAAGTTCAAGTGAGGAAAGCTCGGAGTTAAGCGCGGAGAGCCTGTCATGGCTTTTGCGGAGCGCGTCCCCTATCTGGATTTTCTCCGCCTCCTCCAGGGCCTGCTCGGCGTCCATTTCCCTGTATTGGCCGCCGTGCAGTTCAAGCATGGTCTTTATGGTGCGGAGCCTTATCCACTGGGCGGATATCTGGTCGTAAATCGGGACTGTCTTTCCGGGCTTGAAATCCTCGGACGAAACCTTCCTGAGCTCCACTATGCCGAGATTGTGCAGTTCCTTAAGGAGGGGGTTGGTTATGGATTTGACGGCGACCACTCGCATCTTCTGCATTTTCAATGGCCGGAGCATCAATATCACTCGAGCTTCAAAACCTCATCGCAAAGGGAATTGAGCAGCTTCGCGTCCGCCTTCTTCGCTTTTATCTTTTCGGAATCCTTCTTCGCATCCGCAAGGATCTTGTTCACTTCCTTTTCCGTTTCCTCCTTTCCTTCCGCAATAAGCCTGTTTTCCATTTCCACGGTTTCCTCTTCCGCTTTTAGTTTTACGTCCTCAGATTCCTTGCGCGCGTTTTTCAGGGTCTCCTCTCCCCTTGCCTTGGCTTCTGCACGGATGGAGGCGGCTTTCGCCTCCGCGCCCTTCACTTCCTCCAATGTCGTTGCGAACGTCTCGCCGGAAGGTTTCATGGGTTCACCATTTTCACTGCGGAAACAGAGAAATTCATTTGATACGCTAATGTTTTTAAAACGAATGCACGCAAATAGATTCACTTCGGATGTAGGGTAAATACTGCGCACCGGCGCATGTTGCCTGAACGAAGGGTGATTAACTTGGGAGCGTACAAATACATAAGGGAAACATACCAGAACGAATTGAGGAACAGGCCTAATTTTTACAAGGAGAAGCTTACGCTCTGGAGAAAGGGCGAGGCCGTCGTCCGCGTGGAAAGGCCGTCCAATCTTTCCAGGGCGCGCGTGCTTGGATACAAAGCAAAAGTAGGGTATGCGATTGTGCGCATCAAGATGGACAAGGGAAGGAGAAGGAGGCCGACCGTGCGCATGGGCAGGCATCCGGGGCACATGTATGTTTATGTGCAGCCGGGGCTTTCGCACCAGGCGATGGCGGAGCAGAGGGCCAACCGTGTTTACAAGAACATGGAAGTGCTGAACTCTTACCTAGTAGGGGAGGATGGAAACCACAAATTCTACGAAGTGATTCTCGTTGACCCGACCAGGACCCAGCCTGGGCTGAAATTGGCGAAGGGAAGGGCATTCCGCGGGCTCACCTCGCAGGGAAGGAAGGCGCGCGGATTGCGGGCGAAAGGAGGGCAGAGCCAGAGGCCCGGACCGAAGAGAAAGTGAATTCCTTTTTGTTTTTTCTTTAATTTTCTGTTTTTCAGTTCTTTTATCCTGTGATGATACATTTATATACATCTTTATACACTAACTAACATAGGTAATGCTTATGGCACTAAAAACACATGTAGGAGTCCCGACTCTCGGTCCCGGTGAAGGGAGCTTCGGAAAGCCGGGGCTGATGAGCGCGCCCCTGCTGGAACTCGCGCAGAAGCTCGGAAGCAGGAGCAAAAGCGAAAGAGAGTATGTGGCGTCACGCGGAAAAGAGGTCCTTCCAGACATAATCATGGTGCTCAGGATGGGCACGAATTACAACAGGGCGTGCGCGCTCGCGTGCCTGATAAAAATGGCTAAGAATGGCACAAACTGCAGGGAGGCGCTTCCGGAACTGCGCGGACTGTTCAAGAGCGGAGACGGGTATGTGAAAGGATATTCCGCCAATCTCCTGGGCAGGATGGAAGACAAGGAATCCATACCGGAAATCGCAAAGGGGCTGGCGGACATGGACCACGTGGTGAGATTGTATTCATCCGCGGCCCTTGAGGCGCTGGGCCCGGCCTCCATAGGGGCGCTGGTGAAGGCGCGCGGGGGAAGGAACGAGTTCGCGCGCAGGGAGGCGCGGGGCATACTTGCCAGGATAAGCAATTCCCATCCAGGCTCGGTGCCGGGCGAAGTTCTGGCTGCCATCGGGAGGGAGACGGCGGAGGAGATCGTGCGGAAAACCCACGGGATAGTGAGACTCAAACAATTGGATGCAGAGGCCATATCATGAGAAAAGATTTCACCAGCAATAGCACTTCCACACAGATGAAGGAGCCACGGCCTGACGGCGACCTTCGGAAGCCCAGAATCGCGAAGTGCACGAACGAACAGGAGATAATGGACCTCATGTCCAGCGTCCGCTGGGAGCACATAAGGATGGGGATATCCGAGGCGGCGCTCAGCAAAAAGGATTCCCTTGTTCCCGCGCTCGCATACCTTGCGAAGCACGGGTGCAGCGAAAACCTTGGCGCGCAGTTGAAGGCCAGGGGGGAGCAGTTCAAGGACATAGTGGCCATTATTGAGGCAGAGAGGATGGAGGCGCGTGGGGAGGTCGGGAGGAGCACGATGACCCTGCTAATACCCGCCGCAGTGATGGAGGAGATAAGGGCTTCCCCGGACCCGAGGGAAACCGCACAGCAATTGAGGAAAAGGCTCGAGAATTACGATAATGCGGAGCGCGCGGTGGTCAGGAAGAGGGCGATGGAGGCGCTGGGCGAGATAGGGACGCCTGCCGCCATAGCCGAGCTTGCGAAACTGCTCTTCTGCACCATGGAGAACAAGGACATGTGGGCCGCGAGCGTACTGGAACGCGCCGCGAGGGAAAATCCTGCGGAGGTCGTTCCCGTCCTGAAGGAGGCCATTAAGGCATTCATGGACAGGCCGGTGGCGGGCGACATATTGGAGACCCTTGACGGGATTTGCGAAAGGGCCGGAAAGGCCTGATTTACATATTTTCCAATTTTCGATACTTTTAAATACTCTTTTTGACACTAATATACACATGCAAGGCACCCGGGGAGCCACAACGCTGAATGCACACGCGCAGCATTGTAATTACATAAAAAATGCGAGAAGGCGGGCGGAAAGGAGAATCGAGCTCGTCAAGATGCGCCTTGCGCAAACCCCCTGGAACAAGGAAGAGGGGAAAATCCTGGATGCGGCCATCGCATGGCTGGGCGAAAACGCGGCTTTGATGGACGAGGCGCAGAGGACTGCCGCATTCTTCGCAGTCGCTGGGCACGCCACCGCATGCAACGCATTCATAGACCCCCTAGGGGCGGGATTCGCGCTTTGCCAGCTCGCGGATGATGGCTTCGGATTAAAGAATGCGCTTGAGGTCAGGGGCAAACTGATGCGGAGAATATGGTCTGTCACCGATACCGAGAAACATTGCCAGATTACTTTTGAAATGCATTATCTTGTGCTGCTTGCGGCCGGGATGGGGGAGCCAAATGCCGTGAGGCTGCTCGTGTTCTGGGAGAGAATGGGGATGATTTCCGGCGTGATGGAAAGAATTGAGACCGCGCATCCGGGGATTCTGGAAAGCCTGAAGAAAGATATGGAAGCGGGTGCGAGGGCATCCGTTGGAAGGTAATCGCATGGAGGAACGCACCGGCTATTTTCAGAAGATACGCACCTTCGTTCCCAGAATTAGGAAGGCGTGGCTCAGGCATAAGATAGACCGGGCAATCAGGCTCATGGAAAAGCCCGAGCTTTCCCTGCTTGAGAGGATTGAGCGAGACAAAGTTGTGAAATGGCTCGGGAGGAAAGGCGGGTGGGAAGGCAGTTGCCTGCTAAAGGAATGGGCGGCGACCGGGGATGTGATGCTCAGGCCGGACCCGGATATCCTCGGTATTGCGATTGCGAGGGCGGGGGAGGACAGGCCCCATCTTCACCTGGCCGCGCATGCCTCGGTTAACAAGAACGAGAATTTCAACACCAGATACTATTTTGCCAGGCTTCTTGCAGTCGAGTGCAGGATGCTCGGGGAGGCGGGCTATGAGTTCAACCCGAAGAAATCCATAACCCAGTTCATATGCTGCGGCGCGGACAAGATGCTGATGCACCTGGTGGAAACTAATTCTGAGCTTATAAAAAAGTTTGAAAAGGAAAGGAAGTGCTAGACCATCCTGAACGCATCCTTCACGGCTTGCAGGAGCGCGTTGTTGTCGTACTCCCCTTCCGTGCCCCGCACGCCGAAGAAAACCATGGTGGTCCGGCCGCGCGAGGCCTCCCTTATTTCCCCGGCCCCGGTAGCCGCATCGTATGCCACGGAGATGTTGGTGCCCTGCTTCATCAGCGTAGCGGCCCTCCTGAGGTATTCCTCGGAAACGCCGACGCTTGCCGCGAGCTGGGCAAGCCCGGTTGCGGTCTCTCCGGCAACAGGTGCCGCGGATGCGACTGCAGTAGCGGCTTCTTCGGCCCTCGGAACCGCGAGCGTTCCGAAGCCGTCCCTTACCGCGACAACGTTGTCCGAAGAGGCGAATACCCACTTCCCCGTGCGCTCATTGTAGGAAAGGTTGCTTCCCACGAGCATGCCGAAATCCCAAACCCCTCCGTATCTGGAGCGGCCAAGGCTTTCCATATCATCTGCGGAAATGCGGGGGTTCCCATCTTCACCCGGTTGAGTGGCCCAGACGTAGAATGCGGTCGCCTCCTGGAGATTTTCCGCGGTCAGGGAAGTGCCGTCCCTGCGGTGCTCCCTCTTGTATTTCCTTGCGTCATCCCCGAAAAATGAATTGACGTTGTTGCTGAAAAGGCGGGCTCCGTCCATCGAATAGAAGCGCGCGAACTGCTCTTCTGGAGTCAGCTCCTGGGTCACGGACCTCACCGGCGTGACGCCACCGAAGGTTGTTGCCTCGGTTTCCACCGGCGCGGACTGGGGAATGGAAACGTACGTCTGCCTTATTTCTATCGCGTCATCCGTCTTGAGATAATAAGTGCCGTCCCTCTGCTGGCTGAACCTTGAGCCGGCGATCCTCCCGTATTCCCATTCCGCCCCGAAAAGCTGGGCACCGATGGAATCTATCGCATCCTGGGAAGCTCCCTGCTGGCTAGCCCAGAGCTGGAACAATGCGGCCTCCTTTAGCGTTGTCAGGCCGTATTTTTCGGATTCCACCTGGAAGAACGCCTCGGCCTTGTCGTTGATTTTAAGGGTGCCCCCCATGTAGTAGGAACCGCGGAAGAGTTCCGATATTGCGCCGGTGGCTGTCCGGTCGTCCGTGCAAAGGCCGTCAAGCCCATTGGTGGTGCTTGGGGCGTACCTTGAATAGTAAAACCATGCCGCAATCGCGAACGCCTTCTCGTCCGCGGTGGAATCGGCGCTTATGGTCGAGAGGCCGCCTGTGTAAAACCCTGGGCCCATCGGGGTGCTGTTGATGTCCCTCAGCTTCTGGTCAACAAGGGCAGGGTCGAAGCCGAATCCAGAGAGGATTGCGTCGAGGCGCGCCCTCCTTTCAGAAGCTTCCGAAACAACCGGTTCAGCGGTGCGTTGTGCGGGCATAATACCACATGCAATACTGCGTTGGAAGTATTATATTAACTTTTGCCCGGTGATGCGCGCGTAGGCATCAAGGTATTTTTTGCTGAGGTTGCTTATCACTTTCTTAGGGATGGCGGGCGGTGGAGGAGTTTTGTTCCAGTTGAGGGTTTCGAGGTAATCCCGCAGGTACTGCTTGTCGGAAGAGACGAGCTTTCTTCTGTCATACTCCTTCTTGTCCCAGTATCTTGAGGAGTCCGGGGTCATGCACTCATCAATTAAGATTATTTCCTCTTCAAAAATGCCGAACTCGAATTTGGTGTCCGCGAGGACGAAACCGCACCTGGACAGGTGCTCGTGGCCGAAATTGTATAGCCCGATTGCCTTGTCACGCACATAGGAAGCGGCCTCGTGGCCGATTATCTTTTCCGCTTCGCTGAAGGAAATATTCACATCATGGCCGTGCTCCGCCTTCGTGGACGGGGAAAAGATTGGTTCGGGCAGTTTGCTCCCGTTCTTCATTCCGGGAGGAAGCTTTATGCCGCACACTTTTCCGTCTTTTTGATAATCCTTAAGCCCGGAACCCGTGAGGTAGCCGCGCACCACCGCCTCTATTTTGAGCGGGTCGGCTTTCTTCACAATCATGCTCCTTCCCGAAAGGTAAGGGGGGAGGCCCTTTGGGACATCAAGCGAGACCATATGGTTATCTATTATGTCCTGCGTCTTCCTGAACCAGAAGGCGGAAAGGGAATTGAGCACCGCGCCCTTGTATGGAACTCCCTCGTTGAAAACAACGTCGAAGGCGCTCACGCGGTCGGTCGCTACCATCAGGATGTTCTCGCCGAATGCGTAAACGTCCCTCACCTTCCCGCGGTGGAGAAGGGGCAAATCCAAATCTGTTTGAGTGATGATTTCCATGGCTGAAGATAGGTAAATAAGAAATAAAAGGGATTGGGTTAGCTCGACGGCCCGATATATGGGCCGGAGAGCTAAAGGATTATTTCTTCCCCTTGAAGTGCTTCCAGAGCTTCCAGACTATCCATGCGACGATTGCCACCGGGATGAAGAAGCCGATTGCGCCCGCGAGAAGCATTATGCCGAAGGAAAGGGCGCCCAGGAACACCGCAAGGAGCTGCTCGAGCGGAAGGAAGAAGCCCGTCTGTATTGCCGGCTTCTCTTCATATACGCGGACGGAGATTGTGCTCATCGCGCTCCTTCTCTCCAAATCAAGCTTCTGCTGCTTGTACATGTCCAGGTCGGTCTGCACGCGCGTCACTTCCCGTTCTATGGAAAGGATGTCGCTTATGTTGTCCGTCCGATTGTAGAGGGAATTGAGGCGCGCGAGCTCGGTTTCAAGATTTGTGATTCTTGTGTTTATGTCCGTATACTGCTCGGTCACATCCTCCAGGGAGGTGTCCATGGATTTTATTTCCCCGATCGTCTTCAATTTGGTTAAGAAGTCATCGAATTTGGAGGGAGGGACCTTCACGGTTATGTAATAGCTCTTGTCCGTGTCCGTCTCATAGTATGAGATGCCGGAATAGGTTCCCCTTACGTCAGAAACAAATCCCTTTACCGAAGCCACATTCCCCTCCAAAGTCCCCTGCGGAACTTTTAGGGCGAGCGAGCCGGTTTGTATGACCACCCGGTTGTCCGTGCCGGTGGATGCGCCGCCCTCAAAAGAAGGCGCTGGTACGCCCGGGGATACGACTCCCGAAGAGCCGGAGCCGCCCTGGAGCAAATCCCCGCCGCTTATGCATCCTGCAAAAAGAATCAGCAGCGCGAAAACCAAAAGTATGTTTTTCCATTCCATGGATAGAGTAGGAATTGAAAGGAATATAAATGCAATTAATTTGATTCGGAGGAAACCTAACAAGCATCAAACGCATGCATCCGCAACGGCGAAGGGCGCTACAGGCCTTCGAAGCAGGAGATGTCCATGCTGGTTTTCCTGAAATCGGAACGCACAAGGCGCAGCGCATATTCCTGCTGGGGTGCCGGAAGGAAGCGCGCCGCCCTCACTGCATATGCAAACGCATTGTAGGAATCCGCCACGGCGGTTGCCCGGTTAAATGCGAGCGCGAGCCTGGAGAGCTCGAGCACTTTTTCCATGGAAGCCGGCATTTCCATCGCCGCCTTGAGTTTTTTCTTTATTTCTTCAACCTTGGGGAATGCGACCTTTTCTATCAGCAATCTTTTGCGGGGCCTGCCGCGCTGCGCGGAAGCCGCCACATTCTCGCTGTGTGTTGCTAAGACTATGAAATCAACCCTGCAAAGCGAGAATCGCTTCGGCCAAATCCCCGTTCGCGTTCTTCAGCGCTTCAACTGCCTTTTCCCGGGAGGCTCCGGTCTTCTCTATAATTAGAGTAATATCTTCCTCGTTCAATTTCTCTTCCTTCCTAATTTTTCCGGAAATCTGGAAGGAGGACTGGCCTTGTGCGATTATTTCTACGATTTGAGGTTCTTCGATTATGATTTTCTCATCCGCGCCTTCGATTATGACGCGTTCTGCCGGGATTTCTTTGGTATTGATGCCCATCTGCTTCATCATCTTAGACATTTGTTTAGGGTCCATTCCACCGAGCATGAGTTTCACCTTTCAAGCTGCAAATCCGCATCCAGGATTTTTGCGAACTTATCCACAATTTCCTCC
>CAIXOA010000035.1 GCA_903920925.1 uncultured Microcaldota archaeon
AAATCTATCTTGCCGCCCATTCCGCAGGCCTTTTCCGCGGTTTCGCGCACCCCTCCCAAGTCTGCGAACTGTTCCGCAATCATTTCTGGGGAGTTGTATCTGCGGTCGTGGATCACTTCGACTTTTGAATGGAAATCCGCGATTATTTTTGCGATGGAACGGATGTGGGCTTCGGCAACCTTTCCTTCCGCGAGCATGTGCGACATCATTTTCTCCGAAGGGAGCTGCTTCATCCTCACCGCATAATCCATCGGGAAGCCGGCGCCTCCGAAAGAGGGATGCGCATTCATTGTGATGGGCACAACGCCCAGATAAACATCCGGGCAGAGGCGCCTGTTGAGGCGCACCTCTTCATCACAGCTTTTCTTCCTCTTTTCGCGGGTGGAAAAATCCAGGAAGGAGAATTTCACGGGCTTCTTCACCTTGTATGCATAATCACCGGTGAGGAAGACCCAGGAAATGTGGGTTTGGATGAGTTCTGAGCCCGAAATTGGATGGGGATATGCGGAAGGCTGCTTGAGCTCTTCCAGAAGGGGGGCTATCCCGGAAACGGAACGCATGACGGTTTCCACGGATTCCTTTACCGGGAGGGAAGTGTCTATGGTGATGCGCTCCTCCTTTATGGGCTCGAATGCCTTCTTCACTATCAAATATTCCCCGTATTTGGCTTCGCTGTCGCCCCCTGTGCGGGAAGAAATCCTTTCACGCGCCGCTTCTTCGGAAAGGATGCATTCCACGATGAAGAAATCCGTCCCGGCCTTCTCCGCGGCTTCCCGCATCTGCCTGCGGAGGCTTTCCTTGTAAAAGGTCGCATCCGCAACAACATTCTTCCCTTCGGAAAGGGATTTGGAAACCTGGGAAACCATCTCCGAATACACCCGCGCCTTCTCCTCTTCCGAGTATGTGCGCTTTTCCAGCATCTTCTTCCTTATGGAGTCCGAGCTGATGTGCACCGCGCCCAATCTGGAAGAAAGCTCACGAGAAATGCGGGTTTTCCCGGTTCCGGGAAGGCCAGAGACTAGGATGAGCATAAAACCACTAATAGATGCCGAATGCGCGGTCGCCCGCGTCCCCCAGCCCCGGGACTATGTAGCCCTTCTCATTAAGTTTCGGGTCGGTTGCGAGAGTGTAAATCTTTAGGGAAGGAAAGGCGGAGGATAGCCTTTTCACCCCGTATTCAGAAGATATTACGGAGCAGAAGACCATGCCCTTCGGCTTTCCCATCTTGGAAATCCTGTCCATTATCTTTATCGCGGTGGAGGCGGTGGCGAGCATTGGGTCGTATATTATTACCGTGGTTTTTGAATCGAATTTCGGCACCTTGAAGGAGCCCATCTCTATCTCGAAGGATTCGGAATTGCCCTTCCCCTCAATTCTTTTTGCATCTACGAAGCCGATGGAGCGGGAGAGGCCCAATTCATCCAGGAGGCTCGCGCCCCCCTCGCAGAACGGCTCGCCCGCGCGCATCACCGCAACCTGGAGGATGTGGCCCGAAATCCGGGTTGAGGGGGCGGAGCCCAGGGGAGTTTCTACATTGGATTTGGAGATGCCGGAGTCACGCGCGAGCACCTCATAAGTGCAGAAATAGCCGGCGCGGCGGAGAAGCATGCGGAAATAGTTGGTTCCGGTGTTCTTGTCCCTGAGCTTCGCAAGGATTTCCTGCAGGGCCGGGTTTGTGAGTATCTCTGCGGATGGCATGCGCGTATTTCCCTCGTGCATTTTTTAATTATGCGCCATATAGCGAGTAGAATACCTTCTTGGACAGCTCCACCACGATGACGTAGGCGAACACTATTGCGAAGACCACGCCCACTTCCGAAAGGTTGAGCATGTGGAATTCGAATACCAGCCCCACCGGCACCGTGACGAGCAGGACCGAAACCGCCACAGTCAGCAGGGTGAGGGCCATGAGCAGCGGGCTGGGCATGGATTTGTAGAAGGGCTTGAACGTGCGTATTGCAAACACCACCACGACCTCGGAAAGGAGGGATTCCAGGAACCATATGGTGTGGAAGACGGATTCTCCGGCGCCCAGGAAGAGGAGGATGAACGCCATCGTGAGGATGTCGAATACCGAGCTTATGAGCCCGAAGAAGACCATGAATTTGACTATCCAGTCTATGTTCCACCTCCTCGGCCTCCTGAGTTCGTCCTTGTCCACGCTGTCCGTGGAAACGGAGACCATGGGGATGTCGGAGAGAAAGTTGTTGAGGAGGATCTGGGAGGGCAATAGAGGGATGAAGGGGAGGAAGAGGGAGGCCACCGAGAGGCTGAACATGTTCCCGAAATTCGCGCTTATGGTGTTCTTTATGTATTTCATTATGTTGCTGAATGTCTTCCTGCCCTCGGAGATGCCATTCGCGACCACGTTGAGGGATTTGCGCAGGAGAACGACGTCAGCCGCGTCCTTTGCGATGTCCGCGCCATTTTTCACCGAGATGCCCACGTCCGCGGCCTTCAGGGAGGGCGCGTCGTTCACACCGTCCCCTATGAAGCCCACGACGTGGCCGTTCTCCTTCAGCGCCTTGACTATGCGGAGCTTGTCCGAGGGCGTGAGGCGGGCGTATATGTTGTATTTCTTAACGGTCTCCCGAAGTTCCTCATCATCCTGGCCTGCGAGTTCGGTTCCGGCGACCACCCTGTCGGCGATGTTCTGCACGCCCACCTGCCGGCATATCTGGGCGGTCACCAGGG
>CAIXOA010000036.1 GCA_903920925.1 uncultured Microcaldota archaeon
AGGGCAAGGGGACGGTGCTGGAGGTGAAGGAAGAGAAGGGCCTCGGAAGCACCGTGGATATTGTTCTTTACGACGGGACCATCGCGAAGGGGGATGAGATTGTTTATCTCACGAGGGATGGAGTGAAGAAAACAAAGGTGAGGGCGCTCCTTGAACCTAACCTGGCGAAGGGCGCGAAGGACAAGTACACTTATCTGGAAAGCATCGAGGCGGCGGCCGGGGTGAAGATACTCGCGCCTGAGCTGGAGAGGACGATTCCCGGCTCTCCCCTCTATGTGGTGAAGGATTTTGAGGAACAAAAAAAAGAAATTGAGGCACAGGCGAGGGAGCTTCTCTTTGAGAGCGGGGAGGAGGGGGTCATACTAAAGGCGGATTCTCTGGGAAGCATAGAGGCGATACTGACGCTGTTCAAGAAGTACGGGATAAAGGTGAGGAAGGCGGACATCGGCGCAATTACAAGGACGGATGTGGTCGGCGGGGAGGCGGTCCGCGGCCAGAACAGGTATGATGGGGTAATTTTCGGGTTCAATGTGGAGGTGATGGACGAGGCGAGGGCGGAGGCGGAATCAAGCGGGGTGCCCATCATCTGGAGCAACGTGATTTACAAGTTCATAGAGGATTACGAGGAATGGAAGGCTGCGGAAAAGGGGAGGGAGAAGAAGGAGCTGGAGGCGGAGCTCCCATGGCCTGCGAGGATAAAGGTATTGAAAGGGTTCTTCTTCAGGTTGAGCAAGCCCGCGGTGTTCGGGATAGAAGTGCAGGAAGGGAAGCTGAGAAAGGGGATAAGGCTGATGAACGCCTCGGGCACGGATTTGGGCGAGGTGAAGGGGATACAGAACGAGGGGAAGGCGATAGGGGAGGCGGAGGCCGGATTGAAGGTGGCGATTTCATCGGATGACATAGTGCTTGGGAAGGATGTGAAGGAAGGGGACATCCTTTATACGGCGATGGGCAAGGGCCAGGTTTTCAAATGGGAGGAGAAGGGGGATAGTTTGGGCGATGGCGAAAAGGCTGTGCTCGAGGAAATAAAAAGAATAGTGGTTTACAAGTGAGGCTCAGGCACGCCCAACGCGCATCTCGTATTTGTTGTCCTCGCGCTGCTTCTTGATGAATTCCTCCCATGCGGCTATCACGTCTTCCGTGCTGCCGCGCCTCCACCTTGTTTCGTTTCCGATTGCGCCCTGCATTATGCGGAGTATCACCCCGGAACGTATGAGGGCAAGGGGGTCGGATGTGTCAACGCCCAGCTGCTCGGCTTTTTCGCGGTCTATGTAAACCGTGAAGTGCATCTGGGTATGCCCTGCCCCGTCAACCAGCGCAAAATCAGCCATCTCGAAGAGGCGGGAATAGACGCGGTGGAAAAGCTTTCCCCCAAGCTCGTTGTTCCAGTCCCCGCCGACGCCCACGTTGCGGTATGAGAAGCCTATGACCGCGTCCCTGTTCTCCGGCTTTTCGAAAAACTTGACGCTGTGCAAGTCCGCATCGGTGTATCCAGGCTCAAGCTTTGAGGGGTCGTAGGCTATGCGGAATTCATAGGTATTCCCGCGAAGGTCGGACTGCGGAATCGTTGTCGTGTCCTCGCGGCCAGGGGCTTTCCTTTCCTCTGCCCTTGGGGCTTCCGCCTGCGGGACCTCCACCCGCACTGCCGCGGACTGCACCTCTGCTTCCTCGCCCATGGCGGTTTCAGCGACAACGGTTGTCCTGTGCCTGCGCCCGCTCGCCCTTTCCTCGCTCCTTCCTTCGGTGCGGACGGGAGTGCCAAGTGCGGATATGACGCGCTCCCCGGTTTCAATCGCCCATTCCCCAACCCGGCGGGCTCCAGCCTCCACGGCTTCTACTGTGCGGCGGCCGGTGAAGCGCTCGATGTCCTCGGCGGATGGGCGGGCGGCAACCTTGTTCTCGGCGGGTGCGCCGGCTTCCCTTATCAGCTCCGAAGCGCTTGCGATCCTTGAGGCAGAGCCCTGCGCCCTGTCGTCAATCCAGGCACGGCCGTAGTTCTGGCCTTTTGCGACGAGGTCAGCAATCGCGTCGTTGTCCAGCTTGTGGTCGGAAAGATACTGGACACGGACGGATTTGTCGCCGGCCTCAAAAGTTGCCTGATACCATCTTATGTTGGATTGCGCCATCTGCGCGGAGCCTGATCCTGCCATTGTAACACCAATAATACTTGCAAGGAGGAATTATAAAATACTATTGCTTGCGGGCGAGTTTGCCGAATTTCGCGTAGGGTTTCGTGCTTGGGGAGCTCAGCTGGTAGAAGACGAGCTGGGAGATGCGCATCCCGGAGTGGAGGATGGAGGTGAATGGGGCGTTGTTCACTATCTCCAGAACCTGGTGGTTGTCCGAGCCGGGCTGCACCAGCGCGGAGGTTATGTGGACGCCGAGGCCCATGCGGGCGTAGCGGCTCCTTCCTTCGAGCCTTCCCATTATGTCTGCGGGAAGGGTTATTTTCTCCCTGGTGATGCCGAGGCACATCTCTCCCCTCCCGAGTGCGACCGTGCCCGCGTTTATCTGGCAGGTGGCTTCCTTGAAACCGGTCTTGGAAAGGTCGACCATTCCCCCGAGGTATTTCTCCTTGAAGAACCAGAATTTGTTTCCGAGCGTGAGGTCCACGGAGGCGGAGCTTATCTGCTCATCTTTCAGCGGCTTTATCCTGATTTTTCCATTCTTCAGATATTCCCTTATGTCGGAGTTGGAGAGCAGCATAGGTTTGGATGG
>CAIXOA010000037.1 GCA_903920925.1 uncultured Microcaldota archaeon
CCCACCACGGATGAGAAGAGTACCCCCAGCCCTACAAGCTCCGGGGTAATCGCGGTGGAAAGCCCGAACGTTCCGAGCAGGCTGGCCCCGAAGAAGCTCAGCACAACCCCCACAACCCCTCCCACGAAGCCCAAAATGACCGCCTCGCACACGAATATTAGCATCACGTCCCTGTTCTTCGCCCCAAGGGATTTGAGCACCCCTATGGTCCTGGTCTGTTCCATCACGCTCATGAACATTGTATTCACTACTCCTATCCCCCCTACAATAAGTGAAATAGCCGCAATCCCACCAAGGAACAATCCGAGCGTGTCCGCAATCGAAGAAACCGTGGACTGCATAGTTTTCGCGGTCATCACCTGGAAATCGGCCTTGTCCGCCTCGACTCCGTGCAGGTAGAGGAGTTCCTGCGTGACCTCAGCCGCCACGTCGTCAACATTATGCCCCTCCCCGGCCGCGATGATTATCCTGCCAACGTTATCCGGCTCATTAAAAAGCTCCTTCGCTGCTTCCTGCGGGATATAAATGGAACTGTCGCTTCCGCCCATCCCCCCGCTTTCCTTCAGGTATCCCACCACGCGGAACGGCACCCCGTTTATCTCTATCTGCTGGTTCATCAGGTCCTCCGAGCCGTCATCCCCGCTGAAAGTCTGCGTAGCCACCCTGTATCCCACCACAGCGGAATACTTGTCATTTATGTTCAGGTACCTCCCATCCTGAAGCTCCACGCTCACAGTATCGGCAAACGAATCCGGCTCGGTCCCGACAATCGTAAGGCTCGTGTTCTTGTTCTTGTACTCTACGGTCTCCCTACTGCTCAATTGCGCGTCCAGCTTATAGACTCCTGGAAGTGTCCGAAGGTCATCCGCCTCCCTGAACGTGATTACGGCTGTATCCTCGCTGCTGCCACCGCCCTCCCCCGGGCCCCGGCTGGCACTGAAGCCGCCCCCGGGGACCATCATGCCCCCGGTTCTCTGCGCCTGCCCGCCCCCCGCCGTAACCGTTATGATGTTCGCCCCCAGCGCATTGGTCCGCGCCTGTATGTCATTCTGCATCCCCACGCTCACGGATATGAGGGATACGATTGCCGCAACCCCTATCACTATCCCCAGTATGGTGAGCCAGCTCCGCAGGTGCCTGTGCCTGATGTTCGTGAGCGCAATGTCGAATACGTCTTCCGGCTTCATTTTGCCTTGCCCCCTTTCCATTTTGTATAGCCGAACCATGCAGCCCCCACCAGCACAAGGGCGCCCGCCACTTCCAGGATGTTCAGCCCGAAGGGAAGCGAGGAGGTGGTCCTCCTGCCCGCGAAGCCCGTTGCCCCTGTTCCGGACGAAGCGCCCGCCGCGCTGCTGATTGCGCCTGCCCTGTCCCCCGTAACTTCAACCTGCTTTGTCACGCTGTGCTCCGCATTGTCTGCATCTTTGAATGTTATCACGACCGGAAGCGCGCACCCGTTTGTGCAGTCCCCCGTAACCCTCACCGTAGTCTGGAAGCTGCCGAAATCGTCCACGTTCAGCGTCCCTATGAACTTGTCCTTTGTGCCCGTAACGGTCACGCCGTTCCCATCCACCGCTGAAACGTACACGCTCCTTATCGGCGTGTTCCCGGAGTTCGCCACCCTTATGGTCACCTGCGTGCCCGAGCTTCCAAAGCTGGCCTGCGTATCCGTGCTGGTGCTCGTGCTCTGCACCGTAGAGGTCTCCGCGGTGAGCGTTATCCCCGGCGTAGCCTGCACCACCACCCCCACTTGCTGCACGAAGCTCTCCGTCCCGTCGCTTATGGTTATCGGGATTGTATAATACCCGGAAGATGCGGCCGCATCTATCCCCAGCGCCACCGCCTCGGTCCTGGTTTCCCCGGGCGCTATGCCGTCAAAATAGATTTTTGAGGAGCCGATTGGGGTGAACACGTCGTTATCCCCGATGCCCGCCACCACGCTCTGCGTATCGGTCCCCCGGTTCTCAATGCCCAGCTTGAACTGCGCCTGGGAGCCGATTTCGCTCCCGTCCACCGGCACAAAGGTTATCCTGTACTGGTCGGAGCTGTCCGCAATGCTCACCGGCCCCACATAGGCGGTCTCCGTAATCTCGTTCTGCAATGAATCGTAATAAGTAATCTCCAGTGGTATCGTGCTCCTTCCCGCCTCGGCGGAGGAGAGCGCCACTATTGAGAGCGGCACCTTCACGCTCGCGTTCTGCGCGATGTCCCCCACCGCCTGCTCGGTGGTCCCGTCCAGCCTGAAGGAGGAATCCGCAGTGGTGCTTATGCTAACCCCCCGCATCGCCCCGCCCGTATTCGTTATCTCTATCTGCGCGTTGAAGGCTTCCCCTTTCTGCACATTCTCATCTATCGAAACAGTCTTCACCATGAGCCCGTGCTGCTGGCTGATTTCTATTGGTATTGAGACCGTGGAAACCTTTGTTCCGCTCACCCCGTCCTGGGTATAATGCACATCAAGCGTTACCACCATCACTCCGCTGGAAACGCTGGAAGGCACTTTAAAGGGAATGGAAGTCACCGCCTCTGCTCCGGCCCCGATATCCCCTACAAATATTCCCCAGTTGTTCCCAACGCTGTCCATATAATTATAGTTGATGTTCGTGCCCATCGCCGTCGCATCCCCGCTGTTCTTCAGCGTGACCTGCAGCTGCGCGGTCGCATCAGGATACGGCTTCTCAGGCACAACTGAATACTTCTCCACCTGCAAAACAGGTGCGCTGAAAACCATTCCCACAACCATCAATGCAATCAATCCGGATGCAATCTTATTCATCTTTTTTCACCTTTTTACCTTGATTTCGTGCTCTTCCGCCTTCCTTGGCTTCTGCCTCACGTCCCCCTCTATTTTCCCGTCCCTTATGCGTATCGTCCTTTCCGCATACGCGGCGACCACCGGCTCGTGCGTAATTATCACTATAGTTTTCCCGCCCTTCTCCCAGAGCCCGTGAAGGATGTCCAGCACTTCCTTCCCGGATTTCGAATCCAGGTTTCCCGTGGGTTCGTCCGCCAGTATTATCCTTGGCTCATTCGCCAATGCCCTCGCAATCGCCGCCCTCTGCTTCTCCCCGCCGCTCAGTTGCGCAGGCATGCTGTCCTTCTTCTCCAGCATCCCCACCGCGGCGAGCAGGTCTTCCGCCTTTTTCTTCCTCTCCTTCCTTCCCATCCCCCTTATCGTGAGGGGCAATTCCACATTCCTCCCAACCGTGAGCGTGGGTGCAAGGTTGAACGCCTGGAACACAAAACCTATTTTCTCATTTCTTGCTTCGGCCAGCCTGTCCTCGTTCATCTCGGACATCGCCACCCCGTCTATGTATGCCTCTCCGGAGGTGGGCTTGTCCAGGAACCCAAGGAAATGGAGAAGGGTGCTCTTTCCACTGCCTGATGGGCCGGTAATGGAAACGAACTCGCCCTCATTTATGATGAGGCTGATTCCGTCCAGAGCCTTGAAGGTGGACTTTCCTGCCCCATATTCCTTGGTAATCCCTTTGAGTTCCAGAATTGGCTTCTTCACGCTATGGGCAGGTTCGGGCGCTTATAAATAGATTTTCCGAAATAACCCCCAAATTGCTCCCCAATTGCATCTATTTCGAGCTAACCCACGCCAAAATCGCCAGCGAAATGGTCGCAAACACGTACGGGACCATCTGGAAAATCCCGAACCTCCCGTACACCCCGAGGAAGAAGTGCAGCAGCGGATTGGAGGTAAGCGCGAACAGCATGAACGCAATCACCGCACTCAATACTCCCAGCGTAAAATGGCTTTTCAGCTCCATGTAATCCTTCAAATATGTATATACGAGGTAGATGGAAAGCAGCAGCATCACGCTTGAGATTGCCGTGCTTACCATGAAGAACGGGTCCATGGATTGGTTGAACGGCATGGCGGAAGGCAACTCCCCTCCTGGCGCAGGCACCTCATGCCCAATCCTCTGGTCAATATCCCTGAACGCAAACGCCATGTTCGCGGCAAGCAGAATCCCTATGGCTAAAAGTACTATCAACACTGTCCCCATGCCCGCCTTAAGCGCAAGGTTATTTTTTCCCTTTTCTTTTTTTGTTTCCATTCCCATCACCTAAAATTTCCTTAATGAATTCATTATCGTCCAGTTCTGGGCTTATGAAATACACCGAGCCGTAGCCCTTCTTCGGCGTATAGATGATCCCATTCTCCACAAGCAATTCCACGTGCGCCTGCACGGTCTTGTAATCCATCCCGAGCTCCTGCGCAAGCTTCCGCGTGTTCATCGGGGTGCTGCCCAGCACCCTCAGTATTCTCACGCGTGTAGGCCCACCCTTGGATGCGTTCAGCAGCCAGTAGAGCAGCCTCGTCTTTGAGTCCATCGCATCCCATTTCCATTCGCAATTTTAAAAACTAGCGCAGGGGATAAATATAGATTCCCCCAAATTGCTCCCATATCAGAAGCAATAAAAGTTATTTCATGGACTATGTTTATGCAATGGACCTAGCCGAGGTCGCATAACCCGGTAGTGCGCCGGTCTTGAAAACCGGTTCCGCAAGGAATTGCAGGTTCAAATCCTGCCCTCGGCGCTCCTTTTTTCTCGCCTCAGCTCCGCCCAGCGTCGCTTCGGCTCTGCAGTTGCGATAGGCAAAAAGAAGACCAAAAACCTCAAACCACGTAAGTCACTTTTCCAACTTCACTATGCGACCCTACCAATTAATAATTTTATTTGCACTAACCCACCTCGGGTGGTAAGCATGCCGAAAACAGTAGTAGGTAAAGTTTCCCACTATTTCGGGAAAATCGAGGTGGCGGCTTTGA
>CAIXOA010000038.1 GCA_903920925.1 uncultured Microcaldota archaeon
ACCCCTATATCCTGTAAATCTGGATATGGGGAATTCCATTTATATACTTTACTTCCTTCTGGAAGAAGAGCCCGGACTTCATCCCCGCAGCCACGGCTTTCTTCCCCACAAGATTGAGGGAGGTGGCGAGCGGGATTTTGGAAAGCAGGTCCTTTTCCGTGCACAGCTCGCCCTTGTAGAAAGAAGAGTATTTGGCGAGGTCGAGGTACGCGCCCTTCTCCTCAAGCACCTTTCCTATCAATTCCCTGTCGCATGCGGCGAGCACCTTCTGCCCGCCCCGCTCGTGCATTTTGCAATACATAAGTAGAATAATTAAAGAAGAAATAAAAGGTTAAGGCAAATCGTTCTCTATCAGGCATCCCGAAAGGAGCTTCTTCGCCTTCCTCGGCCTGGAGACGGTTATGCCCACTATGGAGTTCTTGCCGTCCCTGGAGACGAGGTGCAGGTTCTCCACGCTTATCCTGTTGCCTGAAAGGAGCTTCGCTATCTCCGCGAGCCTGCCGGGCTGGTCCTCCAATTTTACAAAAATCACGTTGCCCGAGCTCACGCTGAAGCCGTTGCCCTCAAGCACCCCCTTCGCCTTCTCCTGGTCCTTCACCATAATGCTGAAGACAGCCTTGCCGCCGACCGAGCTTACGGCGATGGAATCGATGTTTACCCTGGCCTTGCCGAGTATGTACGATATGTCCGCCAGGAGACCTACCCTGTCCTCTGTAACTACGCAAATGTCCTTCATGTTATCCCTCCTTGCCACTCTAAGAAAGGAAACGGAACGCAGTTAAAAAAAAGGGTGTTGTTCAGTTTAACATTACACCATGCGCAAAATCGCTTTTTGCACCGCCTTTCCGGAAAATGGAAAGGATTTAATCTGTTTAATCCCAATGGTGGAACCTGAGTGATGGTTCTATGGACAAACTCAAGCGCGTCCGCATAACAACGAAAGGGAGGAAGTACGAGGGGCTTCTCCTTCCCTCCCCGAAAAAGGAATTCCTCGTGCTGAAGCTGGATTCGGGGTACAATGTCGGGATAAGGAAGGAAGGGGCGAAGGTGGAGGAGCTGGGCGAAGTTAAGGTCGAAACCGGGGGAGGGGTGCCAGAAACCGGAGGCCGGAAACAGGGAGCTGGCGAGGTCGCAATCCTCGGCACCGGGGGCACTGTCTCATCCAAAGTGGAATACAAGACCGGCGCAGTTTTTCCGTCCACGAGCCCGGAGGATTTGGCGAAAAATATCCCGGGGCTGGAGAAAATATGCACATTCCACGCAAGGGAGGTTTTCGCGATACTCTCCGAGGACATGACGCCGGCGCACTGGAGCGTAATCGCCGCGGAGATGAGGAAGGAGATAGATGCGGGAGTGAAGGGGGTCGTTGTGCTGCACGGCACGGACACCATGCATTATACGTCCGCGGCGCTCTCTTTCATGCTGCAGGATTCGCCCGTGCCCATCTATCTGGTGGGCTCGCAGAGGAGCTCGGACCGCCCCTCCACGGATGCGCGCATAAACATGCTGAACGCGTGCTTCGCAGCCGCGAACGGGCCGATGGCGAACGTGGGGAT
>CAIXOA010000039.1 GCA_903920925.1 uncultured Microcaldota archaeon
CCTGTTTTTGCTTCCTTTCTTTTTGCTTGAGAGTTCTTGCTGTGCCTTCATCAGCCGGCTTTCTGAAGCTTTCAGGTGCCCAGGGTTTTCCACGGTCGTCCCATCACTCAGGTATGCAAAATGCTCAATGCCTAGATCTATCCCAACGGGCAAAATATCTTTTTTAGTAGCGCGAGTCTCTTCTCTTTGTGAAGTGAAAATGGCAAACCATTTTCCTGATGGCATCTTCTTTACTGTGAGCGTCTTTATCTTCCCCGTAATTTCCCTGTGCTTTTTGATTTGGATGCTACCAATACCCGAGAGTTCAAGTGGCATGTCGAGTTTGAATCCAGTCTGCGGATACGTGAAGGATTTTATCCTTTCTATTGATTTGAACCTTGGAAATCCCGCATTTATCCCGGCTCTTCTTTTTGCAACCATCCCTCGCATGGATTTCACAAGCCGGTCTGCAACATTTTGGGCGACTTGCGCGAAAATGGGCGTTCCTTTTGTGAGGGCATTAAGCTGCTGACGCGTTGGGAATTTCCCTGTTCCTTCGTAGTATTTCTTTGAATATTCAAGAAGTGCATTCCAGAGGTTTTTGCATGTAGTGAGATAGCCGTCAAGAAAGTTTTCCTGCCTCCCGGAAGGATAGATGCGAAACTTCCACGAGCGCATTTTCATAGAGATTTTTTTGCAAAGGCGCTTTATAAATGAAGGGAGACCTCCATGCCGCCAATGCCACCAATCAGAATCTATAAAGCCCCGGTCTTCCCGATATCACCCGGAGTATAATACTATAAAGATTTAGAGTGTCCATTTATGTAAAAAAGGGCGCATTTAAAAAGACTTTTGCCGTTGTTTTACTATGGCAGATGATGGTAATGCGGCCAGTGGCGCACCCGGTGCTGTACGGCGCACCCGGCATAAGCTAACTCCTGAAGTGCGCGACAGAATTCTCAGCAAAGTGGGCGAAGATGCGGGCAAGAGGGCTTTCGCAAGGCGTTTTCTCGATTCCCAGGAGCAGCCTCAGGCCGAAGCCGTGAAGCCGGCTTCGGGCGCAGAGGCGCCCGCCCAGAGGGACGGCCAGCTCCTTGGCCTCGCCAAGGAGGCAATAACCAAGAATCCGGCCACGCTGGCGCACGTCGGCCTCGGCGCTGGGCTAACCGCGCTTCTTTACCAGGTTTACGGGACTGTCCTGCCCAAAGGCATAGCCGCTGCCGGGGGCGCCGTAAGCATAGCATTATACTGGGGCCACAAGGCATGGCGCCAGTTCAAGGCAGGATGGAGTGAGCTGGGCAGCGCGGTCTTGCTTACAAACGAATTGGTCACCACAAGGATTGAACAGGTCGCAAAGGCAGCCAGGTCCTTCTCCAAGACGGCGTTCATTGCGCTTACCGCCCTTTATCTCCCCAGCCTCGCGGAAGCGGGCCGCAAGCTTGTTGAAGTCAGTCCAAGCTCGGACCCATGGGCTCCGTTCCTGCAGCTCTACCAAATTGCGGTAAACTTTCTCAAGGCGGCACCCGCCGTCGCCATCCCTGCGTTAACATACATTCTCGCAGTTGCCGTTTCCTCGTTCGTAAGCCGGTACGCAAAGAGCCTAAAACCCAGCAACGAGGCGAAGAAAAAAGAGTTGACTGAAGAACTGAAGGGCCACCTAGCCAAGGAAGTGGAGTCCGCCAAACTCGCAGAGCCTGCGGAAGAGCCGGCAGCCGGAACTCCAGTGGCCGGCAAGTAGTTCTTTTCCTATTCCGCCCCGTCCTCTCTCCTTTTTATTAAACTTTTTGAATAAAAGTATTCGATGAATTCTGTCCACGTCATCGGCGCAGGGCCGGCCGGCTCCGTCGCAGCGATTTCCGCCCTGCGCGAAGGCCATAAGGTGGAAATGAGCGAGGAGCACGGCGTCCCAGGCTTTCCGGTGGATTGTTCTGGCCTAATCTCAAAAGACGGGCTTGAATCCTTATCCGACTTGGTGGATTACAGGAAATACGCCCTCAACCCGATTCACGGGGCGATCCTTGATTTCTCCGGCCACCAGATGAAGATAGATGCGAAGAAGCCCGTCGCCTTCGTCATCAACCGCGCATCCTTCGATTTCGCCCTTTCTTCTAAGGCGGAATCCGAGGGAGCCAAGCTAGTCCGCAACGAACGCATCTCCTCGCAATTCCGCGGGGCTTCCGTAATAGGCGCGGACGGCCCCAATTCCACCGTCGCCGCCAGCTTCCATTTTCCAAACATCCGCCGCTTCGCCCTCACGGCAAGATGCAAAGTAAGGTATGATGGCGAAAACCCCCATTTCATCCGCGCCTACCTTTCCAACCGCACCTCCCCCGGCTTCTTCTCCTGGCTCATTCCGCACAACGAGGAATTGGCGGAGATGGGCACTGGCGTCCTCCTCCCCCAGAACCCCCTCCCCGCACTGCAGTCCTTTTCCAAAAAAATAGGAATCCCGCTTTCCAGGGAAATCCGATTCGCCCTAATTCCATTAGAATGCAGGAGGAAAACCTCCCTCCGCTCCGGAGGGAAAAACATCCTTCTCGCCGGGGATGCCGCCGGGCAGGTGAAATCCACCACTGGAGGCGGCGTCTTCTTCGGCACCTCCTGCGCAAGGCTCGCAGGAAGGCACGCCTTCTCCCCGGAGCTTTACGAGAAGGAGTGGAAGGCGCTCTACCAGAAGGACCTCCGCATGCACAAGTTCGCCCATTTCGTATACGGCGCCCTCCCGGACGCGGGCCTCAAACTCGCTGGCAGGGCCCTTTCCTTCTTCCAGATAGAGAAGTACCTCGAGGAGAGGGAAAACATGGACCACCCCACGAGGATACTCCACCCGAGGCTCGCCGTGCATTGCCTCTCCGCACTGATGCAAAAATAGAAATCTTTATAAATCACCTCAGCCCCACTATCCAAGCACAAGGTGGCAAATGATACTGAGATACGAGAACACGAAATCTCAGGAGGAGGAAAAGAAGGAGCAGAATGGCTTCCCTCATCTCCCGCAGTTCCCAGTGCCCATGCTGCCGGAGCACTACCACGTACTTTCCGATAATCACAAGAACCAGATAATCTGGACCTATGTCCCCCACATGCGGGAAACCGTCGAGGACTTCCACGAGATACTCGCCCTCTCCCCCGGGGAGAGGCTGAAGGCATACGAGAAGATGGTCCTGGGGCACAGCAGGGAGTTCGCCACAACGCTTGCCAAGCTAAAACTGAGGGACACGAACCCACGCAAGACCAGCCACTACCCCCAGAAGGACCTCCTCCGCCTCATAGACTTCGTGGACGGCAACGAGGCGATAAAGGCAGAGGACCTCGTGGGCGCGGTCTCCCCGCGCGTGTTCAGCCGCCTCATGCTCTACATAAAGTTCTCGGGCAACAACCAGGCCTCCATACGGAAGTTCTTCGAGGGCCTGATGAAGGAATAATAACCTTCCTTTCCAAATTATCCCATCGGTGCAGATATGGAATACATAATCCTTTCCCCGTGCGTTACCGCAAAAACCCGAGAGCTGCGCATGCGCGGGAAGATAGACATACGCAAGGCGGAGAAAGCCCTTCCCCCAGAAGTGGATGTCCTCGCTCTCACGGAGGTGTTCCTCACTCTCGCATACAAGGGAAAATCCTTTTCCCTCTACCCTTCCGGAAAGATAATAGTCAAGGATTCCGAAGGCGAAGAGGCGAAATCCCTTTTGAAGGAAATGTTCTCTTTGCTTGAGAAGAAAGGGTGCGTTTCCGAATGAAAATCGATTTCCACGTGCACACCTTTTATTCTTCGGATGGACGAATTAAGCTCGAAGAACTGGCATCCATCTCAAAAAAAACAGGAGTAATCCCCGCAATCACCGACCATAATAACATAAGTTCGCATTCCGAGTTCCGCAAATTCCAAATCCCCTTCATTCCCGGCGAGGAAATAGAGACC
>CAIXOA010000040.1 GCA_903920925.1 uncultured Microcaldota archaeon
CTTTCGATAAATCCATCGCATAATGGAGGGAATTGGTCGCGCTGTCCCCGTTCCCAAAGATGTAAACCCTCTTTCCGTTCTCCCTCGCGTGGTTCAGCACGTCCGCTATCGCCTCCAATTCCTCCAATTTTAGAGAATCCACCGCGCCCCTCAGCGTTGAAACGTAATTTCCCATCACCATTCAATTCCCCCCGTACCTTTCGTGAGTCCCCACGTCCCTTATTTTCTCGTCCGTCCTGTAAGCGTAAATCCGCTCCTTCCCCAGCATAGATGGAAGGGCCTCCTTATCCAAGCTGGATTTTCCGTTTTTCAAATATTTAAACACATCAGGTTCGAAGCAGTACACGCCCGCGTTCCCCAGGTTTTCAAACTTTTCGCCCGGCTTCGGCTTCCCCGGGAACGCCAGCACCCTTCCCTCCCCGTCGCATTTAATCATATCCGAGTCATACGGATGGGAGGAAGGATGAACGGTGAGCGTTGCAATTCCCCCTTTCTTCCTGTGGAACCTCACAAACTTCTCCAAATCCATCTCCACGTCCAAATCCGCATACATCGCAACAAAAGTCCCGTTTCCAATCAATTTCTCCGTATTCTTCAGCGCCCCGCCCGTCCCCAGCGGTTCTTTTTCCACAGAGTATCCAATCCGCATCCCCCATTTGCTCCCGTCCCCGAAATATTCCTCTATTTTTTCCGAGAGGTATCCTGAGCACACAATAATGTCCCGTATCCCCTCCCCCCTCAGCCACTCCACCATGCGCTCCAGAATCGGCTTCCCGTTCAGCGGAAGCATGGGCTTGGGAATAGTCTCAGTGAGGGGCGCCAGCCTCTTCCCCAGCCCACCCGCAATTATTACTGCCTTCATCCTTTCCAGCGAAATGAGCTTCGCCGCCTCCAGCAGATTTTCGCAAACATAATCCGGCTCCGCATCGTGCTTCCCGTCCTTGCCCGCATACCCCGTCCTCACAAGTATGCTTTTGCATCCCGCATTCTTGGCAGTCTGCACATCCACGGTCCTGTCTCCCACCACGAAGCAATCCGTAAGCGCAACCCCGAATTTCTTCGCCGCCTCCTTCAGCATCCCGGTCTTCGGCTTCCTGCATTCGCACTCCATTTTGTAGGCTGGATTCTCCTCCGGATACCCCTTGTCCGGATGGTGCGGGCAATAATAGGCAGCATCAATTTTCGCCCCCTTCTCCGCGAGCATTCTCACTAACAGGGCATTTATCTTCCGCACCTCCTCCTCGGTGCAGAGCCCCCTCGCCACCTGGGGCTGGTTAGTAACAATAACAACAAGGAATCCATTCTCATTCAGAATCCGTATCCCTTCCGCGCTTCTGGGAAGGAGCTCAAGTTGTTCCTTCCCTTTCAGGAGGTCCACCTCCTTGTTTATGGTCCCGTCGCGGTCCAGGAATACGATTCTCCGTCCACTCATCATTTTATTCTTTCTCACCAATTCCTTTTAATTCTTGTTTGTAATACCAATATATTTTCCAAGCGTCTAAATGTGATTTAATGAGATATTGCAAGAAATGCATAATGCCGGATACGAAGCCGGATCTGTATTTTGACGAAGAGGGCGTTTGCATAGCATGCAGAGCC
>CAIXOA010000041.1 GCA_903920925.1 uncultured Microcaldota archaeon
GGGCCGCACAGGTCCCCGCTCATGCCCGCGCCCCCCGAGTTTATCGCATAGGCGAGCGGCAGCATTATGTATACTGCAAACACGAGCGCAAGGACGGTGTTTCCCGCCTCCCTCCCCTTTGGCAGTGCGCGCAGTATCAGCCCTATTGGAAGAAGAACAGGAAGGGCGTAATCTCTCACCGCCTTTATCCCGAAGTATTGTACTCCAGCGCTGACATATCCCATCATCACAAGGTCGAATGCGATGTCCGCGTGCCTGGAATACGAATTCAGGTATGCGTCATTCCAGAACGTTTCCCCTCCTATGACGGGAAGGAAATAGCCCCACATCCATGCGGCTGAGAATTTGTTCTCCACCGAACTCCTCATCAGCGCGGTGAGAAGGTAGGTTCCCTCGGCTTTCAGGGTATGTAGGTAAGAAACGGAAATCTCGAGGGGGTCCCCGCCCACCACGTTCGAGGCCATCATGCACGAGCCGAAAAATATCGATTGTATGCTTATCACGAGGAGCACGGATATGAATGTGTGGAATATCTGGTCCTTGCTGAACACCAGCATCCCCGGGTCGTGCGCGAAGCTTCCGGCCATGTACGCGATTGCCGCAACCGCAACCGAAAGCAGTATCGCCGCGGCTATGGCGGGCATCGCATCCGTGAAAACGCTGGTTGCGAATGAGCATTCCGCAGCAAATACGGTGGAGATAGGAAGGAGCATGAGCGCAAGAAACGCAAGCTTTTTCATCACACCAGCCTCGATATCCCGTAAAGGACGTATTCGCCTCCCAGGGCGGTGGATATGGCCTTTGTCCCGGCGAACGTGAATGCCGCTATCACCACGATCGCAACTATGGAGAAAGTGTTGATTTCGCTCACCGCGGGCAGCAGGATGCCTATTATGGGCGCGACAGTTGCGGAGTAGGTCCCATTCGCTATCCCGGTGGTGTCGCCAGCGACCGTGGATACGAGTATGGAGGCGGTGTCTTGTATGATAAGCATCATTAACGGCCATATGGAGTACAGGAATGTGTTGAAGTCAGCAAGCCAGCAGGCCAGGTAGCCCACCGTGCAGGAAGTCGCCATGATTGTGGCTATAACCGGGGACCAGAACCATTCCCCCAGCTCCGTGGGAAGCCTGAGCGCCGTGTTCTCGCAGAAGGCCCTCACGGCTGCAATGGTTGCGCTCTTCATCCAGGGGCTTATCCTCTCATCAAAACTCATGTCCCTTGCCTTGGCCAAATTCGGCATCGCATCTTTTGCAAGCCCGTACATCTCCTTTACAACAAATAGCGACGCCGGCAGCATGAAAAGCGCTCCCAGGGAGAGGGCAATCAGCGTATTCCCAAGCTTTTTCGTGAACGGGAAAACCCTGAAAATCATCCCGAGGGGGAGAAAAAATTCCGGAACAGCCGTGGATACATACTCAAGGAATACCTGCACCAGCTTTAAGCTCAGGATCTGGACGGTCAGCTGGGAAGCGGCATTGTTGAGTGCTATGAACAGCGGGCTGACCCCGGCCAGGGGCTGGCGGTTTTCCTGGTAAGTTCCGTAGCCAAAGCTTCCCACCACGTAACCAAGGCTTGCGCCCTGCTGCACAGCCACCGCAAAGTAGGCCTGGGCGACTTTTCCATAAACCATGTTCAGGTCGGACAGCATGGGGTTGAGGGAATCCGAGCCAAGCGCCACGGCACTCGGCTCACCGGTCATGCCGCTTATCAGGCTGTTCGCGGTCGCGGCAGCCCCGTAAACAATAACAACGATTACCACCCCAACAATGACCTCCCGCAATTGGTCCTTGCTCCATGCTATTGCGGAAGGGTTCTGCAGCGCGGTCGAGACCGCATACGAGAGTGCCACGAATGCGACCGAGATCAGGATGAGGGCGCCCACTAATACCGGGTTGGAGATGGGGTTGAGGCTCGGCATATGCACGCATGGCGCTGCCACGCACGTTTCGGCTGCAAATGATACAGTAAGCAGAACGAACGCGAACAGCAAACCCCGCATGCCCAGCCTTCTTATGTAAAATATATAAACTCTTCCGCGCCAATCCCTTCCATGGCAATCCGCTCTCTCGTAATAGGGGTTCTTCTGCTCGGGGTTCTTTTTTCCGCGGCATTCGAGGACATATACATACGTTCCATAGAGTCGCAGCCCCCGACCCAGTCCGCCCTTGTGCAGAACTGCGACCCGGGCGGGAAGGCCCCCACCTATGTGACCGTTAAGGTATGGACGCCGAACCCGTTCAACGAATCAACCCACGCCCTTTTCTTCTACAAGAACTTCACCACGGGCGGATGGGTGCAGATATACGACTGCAGCGTGCTGGCATTCGGGAAGGAATGCCAGGTCCACCTCCCCATTTATCTCGGAGGAATGGGGGAGAAGACCGAATCCCTTGAGCTCATGTATGCGTCCATGCAGAAGGGCTCCACGAAATACGAAGC
Organism: uncultured Microcaldota archaeon; assembly: GCA_903920925.1. Taxonomy (GTDB): domain Archaea; phylum Micrarchaeota; class Micrarchaeia; order Anstonellales; family Bilamarchaeaceae; genus CAIXOA01. The sequence goes on from CAIXOA010000041.1 coordinate 2,443, forward strand.
CACCTTCACCATGAGCATGAACCATCTGGAGACGGACAAGGAAAAGATAACAGACAACAAGACCGCGGTCTACAGCACGCTGCTCGCCGAGGCGGGCTCGCACTCCTTCTGCAACTCCGACCGCTCGCTCTGCTGCAAGCTCCAGAACGACTACAGCTCGCTCACGGGGCTGGAAAACCGCTCCGCGGCGCTCCAGAAGGAATGCAGGGTGGACGAGGCGAGAATCATGATTGAGAGCGCCATAAACAACCTCACCGCAATAAACAACGATGCTTCTTCATGCTCCTCCGCGCTCGCCCAGATAGCCGAGGCGGAATCCACGGCCACAACCAGGGGCTGCGACAGCGGAACGGTGAGTTCCGCGATAGACGCGCTGAAGACGGGCGTGAGGGGCGGAAATTACGACCTCAGCCTCGCTTCGCTCAACTCCGCGATGTCCTCGCAATGCGGGGGCGCGACCGTGAACGAGACCGGCACGGGCGGGACAGGAACGGCCGGAAACGGGACAGAAGGCACGGGGACCGGCGGTACCGGAACCGAAGGCACGGGCGGAACCCAGGGCACCGGGAGTTCTTCCGGCACCTCCAAGCCCATCTGCCCGGGGATGTTCATACTCTTCCTCCTCCCGCTCGCCCTGATGGTGTATCCTAAATGGGATTTTTAGACGCGGTAAGGGAGACGCTCAAAAAGAGGAAGAGCACCCTTGCGGACAAGGATTACAAGTGCCCGTCCTGCGGGGCGAAAGTCACCCTGGACATGGAGCGCTGCCCCTCGTGCGGCGTCCGCATAAAATCCATGTTCAGGAAGAAGTGCCCCAAGTGCGGCGCGCTGAACGAGCTGGACGCGAAGGCCTGCGTAACCGGGGATTACAATTTCGAGGCGGAGATTGCGCGTGCGAGGAGGCAGGTGTGGAGATGCCCCATCTGCGGGTATGAGATGGACACGCTCTATACGCACTGCCCGGTGTGCAATACGAGGTTTATGTAGGCTCATCCGGCAAACAAAGGTGGCAGACAGCGAACGGCTAACTGCAGACGCTCATAGTTTCCTTATTATGTTTCCCCTTCCCCGCTTGAATTTCTTCACATATCCCCCTTCTTCCAGTTCAGCAATAATCAGGCTCAATTTAGCGTCCGAAAAATGGAGCATCTCCTTCAATTCCTTCTGCGTCGCCCTTTTCTCGTTGCTTTCCAGGGCCTGCAGGATCTTCTTCATATCCTCGTCCAGCTTCACGGGCTTCTCTTCCCTCTTTTCCGGAATTGCCGCTTCCATCAAAGGCATCCGCGGCTCCGGAGCCTTTTGCTTATCCTTCCAGAGGAATGCCATGGCAACCGCAAAAAACAGCAAAACAACTGCCCCATAGAGAAGGAATTCCGTCCTGAATGCGGGCCTCATCACAAGGTCTATTCGCTGGTCTTCTCCTCCCACGCGCACGTTCTCCTCTGCATAGGATTCCAGGTCTCCACCGGTGCCATAACCGCTCGCGGATATTTTGTAATCCCCTTCAGGAAGGAAAAAGGAATACTCGCTCCCCTCGCTCGCCATCGCGTAGGAGTAGCTTCCTTCCACCCGTATCATCGTATTGTTCATCTTCTGCATGCCCGGGCCGTAGATGTCCCCGTGCACGAAGGCTGCGGATGGAATGCCGGAAAGAAGCGCCAGGAGCGCAAGCGCAAGCAACGCACGCATGCGGCGGTGTGGCCTTTCCTTATTTATAAACATATTTTCGAAAATGATTTTGCTAAAAAGTCTATTTAAATAACGGGGTAGCCGGTAGTTGCGGTGTTGAACATGGTCGAAAGGAAATGGTTGGTTGCGTTTGGGATTGTACTCCTGCTCGCGGTGGCTGGGGTTGCGGCCGTAATGCTTGAGATTGCATATCTAGTCCCGGTTTCTGTGGAAGGAGAAAACCCAAAAGTGATTGAGTTTTCTTACCAGATCCCCTCCGCCCCGCCCGTATATGATGTAAGCGGGGATGAGCAAGTCTCTGTTGTGAAGGTGAGGGCACTAAACACAAGCGAGGGATGGCAGTTCCCGTTTGAAAAGTACAGAAATGAGTTCATATCCGCGGACGTCTACAGCGACGCCTTCATCAAGTTCAACAATTCCCAGGCAAAATTCCTGGATGATGGGGAAGCGGTATGGCTCACCCCCCTGGCGCAGGATGGGAAGGGAGTCCTGATCGGTACGGCCGACATCATGGGCGGGTACCTGTGGTATCTGGTGTGGGCGTGGAGTTTGGCGACCGGCACCACCTGGCTGA
>CAIXOA010000042.1 GCA_903920925.1 uncultured Microcaldota archaeon
CAGGAAATGGGTGTGAGCGAGCGCGTAAGCAACGACGCGGCGAGCGCCGTGAATGCATTCACGAAGATGATTATCGGGACCGAAGGATGGGTGGAAAGCGCAACCGAGTTCCAGAGGCTCATGGCGAAGTACCAAAGCATGCAGCTCGTGGGGCGCAACGGCGAGATAAGGGAGGCGCAGCAGTTCCTGGAGCTTTTCATGTCGGGGCTTTCCTCTGCATACAAAAACGTGGTAAGCGCGTATGTGAACGATTCCCCGGCAATGAGGCAGGACATGGGCTACGAGGACCTCATAGACATGGGGGAAAAAATCCAGGGAATACGCAGGGATTCGGAGCAGGACCCGCAGGTGCTTGCGCAGAAGTACGGGGCCGGACTGGTGGCTGCGGTGCTGGAACTCGAATCCGAGAGGAACCGGTTCCTTTTCATGGAGACCGTCTCCGCGGCGCTGAACCCGATGATGATTGTGGATTCCGGCTTCGAGCCCGAGAGCTGGTTCGCGCATATTTTCGGCGAATACGGGGCGACAGAGACCGGTTCCGGCGAGACGCAATCTTTCAACGATGCGTTTGTGCAGTACATAGGGGTACTGAACCAGATAAGGATATTCACGGATGCCAACGGGGTGCCGATGGAGGAAAATGCGCAGGGCGCGGCGGAAAGGAGGGTAAGGACGATAAGGATGCTGGAGAACTCCTACCACGTGGATTTGAGCGGCCTGGACGAGGCGGGCCAGAACCGGATTGCGGACAGGATAGGGCTGTTCGCAGGAATGCTGTGCGACATGGCCGCTTACAACAGCACGGACGGAACGGTAAACTATGACACATTCACAAAAAACCTAAGGAATGCGGGGGCAGCGATGAGGGAGATGTTTTCGGCGCTCTCCCCTTCGCAGGATTCCACGCAGCTGCTCCGCGGGATAAGGCAGGTGGAGGCCGGGCTCGGCGGCAGGGGCGAAATAGAAAATTTGAATGCGCTCAGGCTCGGGGCGTACGGAAAGTTTGCGGATTATGTCATTGACACGCAGGTGCTGGGCACCTCGTTCTTCGGGCAGGAGGAAGGGGGGCATGAAACGCCGCGCGGCGTGATTGCCGCGGAACTGGGAATCGCGAACCCGGCAGGGATGAGGGGGACCGAATTCCTCCTTTCCGCCTATGCGGCGATTGCGAATTCCAGGATAGGGGACCAGACATTCTTCCAGGCAAGAGAGGGCATAATGCCAAGGCTTTCAGCGGCAGGGCTCTCGGTCCAGGAGAATGGCGAGACGGTTGCAACTGTGGATTACGGCCAGCAGCTGTTCGGGAGCATGGATCTCCTCGGGCAGTATGCGCTCGTGAAGAACTGGGACAAGATTACCGGGGACATGCTCAACGGGTCGGAGGTGCAGGCGATGGACAACGCCGCGGTGCTCGAGCTCCTCAAGGCAAGGGACCCGGCGACGTATGCGCAGTACGAGAGCCACGCGATTCCGGAAGCGAACGCCCTTAGCCGGGGAAGGGAGCTGGAGGGGGAGATGGCGGGCGCGCTTGCAAGCGGGGTCGAGGAGAGGTACGTGGGGGAGTTGGTGAACCTGGCAAGGAGGGTGTCCCCGGGCACCTCGTTCTTCCTTTTCAACAACGCGCTTCCGGCCATCGCGGAGCAGAGCGAGAACGCCGAGGATTTCCTGGGCCTCGCGAACAAGGTGGACATGGCGCTCACCCAGCTTTCCGCAGGCAATTCACCGTTCCATCTTTACGGCATGCGGGATGTCGCAAACAGCTTCCTTTACGTGCAGGTGGAGAAGGAGATAAAGGCGGGCACCGGCCCCAGCCAGGAGGCGCTGGACCTGGTGATAAGGGAAACGAATGCCTATCCCGGCACCATGATAAATTTCGAGAACGCGCCGAACATGGGGCCGGAAGCGACACTCGCGGACACCGGGCCCATGAAGCAGTTCAGCTATCTCAGGGAAAGCTACATAGATTGGGGATACGGAAGGGCGACACACGAGTTTGAGAACCTTCCGATGAGGATCGGGGCGATGGATTTCCCGCCGTCCATGCAGTTCGGCGCAAGGTTCAACAGCATTGACTACCTCATCCCCGCGACGCTCGGCTTCAGCTCGATGAACGATTCGCAGGCGGCGGTGCAGGCGCTCGCGGCCGCAACGGACCCGAACGCGCTTTTCAGCCCAACGGAGATGAGCAGCTTCATGGAGAACCAGTACGCAGCAATCGTGCAGATGTTCGAGCCCATGAGGGGGCTCACGGTGAGATACCATCCGAACGTGCATCCGGCATATTACAGGGCGCTTGACCTGGATTCGAGGCTTGCGCACATAGACCTCGGGCTTGCCCCGCTCATACCGGAGGCGGTGTGGAGCCCGCGCAGGTGGAACCTCGATTTCGGGGGCACCTACCAGGGCCTGGGGACTGCGGACATGGGGGCGGGCGCGCTCAGGACAGAAGTGGAAGGCCCGACCGCGGGAGGCGCGTTCGCGGTGAGGGAGTCGCATGCGGGAGGGGCGGGCGAGACGACCGCGGCCGGGGAGATAAATGCGCCGCGCGTGCAGGCGACTGCGGCGGAGCAGGCCGTGTGGACCGAGGCAGAGACGGATTCCAATACGATTCTTAGGCTGAACGCAATGGGCGAGGACAGCGACTATGCGGTGCTGTTCGACGGCGCGGTTAGGTCGGGCGACACCGGCGATGCTTATGTTATAAGGTCCTACAATTACCTGAGGGTGGGCGGGCACTGGGTCAGGCTCGGCTTCTATGACATAGAGGGCGACAGGGAAACGCTGGACAGGTTCGCGCAGAGCCTCTCTGGAATCGGCCCCATATTGATGGGCGGGTGGAAGTACAGCGAGACCGCCGGGATGGGTGTGATAAACGTCGCATCCGATGTAACAAGCATGGAAAGCTTCGCAGGCCTTAGCTTTGCGTTCAGGAAAGATGACTTAAATAATACCCTGAGGTCGCTGCTGGGTTCCGGGACAGTCACGGAACTGCAGGGAAATACGCTGATAAGCGGGGGCTTCGGTTTCCTTTTCGCGCCCGGCTTCGCACTGGGCGTAATCGGGAGGGGCGCGGTTCTTGCCCAGGGCGCGAACGGATACGGGGCGGAAATATTCGTGGATTACAACAAGAACAACCTGAGGCTGGACGGCACCGCGGGCCTTGACTTCAACCCCGTTACGTACGTCGTGAACAACAATGGCCAGCTGAGCGTTAGGTCCTATGAGGGAACATACCTCAGCGGCTCCATGAACGCCAGGTACATCGTATCCGAGGCGGAAAGGTTCGACGCGATGATAAGGGTATACATCCAGGTCGGGGAACTCGCGGAAGGCCAGGGGACAAGGGGCGGAGGGCTTGAGCTGGGCGGCAGGTACACCGGCGAGGACATATCCGTAGGCGTATCGGCGAGCTATGCCCAGGCCGCGGGCGCCCAGGGAACCGAGCGTACTGGAGGCGGCGCCGCGGTGGTCTCTTTCAAGGTGGATGACAGGGACTGGGAAATAAATGTGGGCGGGCAGTATTCCACCGACACGCTGATTGACGGCCGGAGGGTGCTCTACAACGAGGGGCCTGTGGTGGAAAGGCTGCTGGAGAGCTGGCAGGATTACCAGAACGCGGAGGATGCGGACGCGAGGGGGCGCGCGCTCTTCAACACCGGGCAGGCACTCAGGACGCTGGCGATAATCCGCTCCATGAGCGGAGGGGGGCTGGAAAGCCTCAGGGAGGCGTCGGACCTTCTCTTCGCCGCAAGCGTGATGACCGAGGGCGCGGAATGGGGCCTCACTGTGAGCGGGGTTGCAAGCAGGGGCGCGTTCGGCATGCGGGGGGAAGGTGAATACGGAGGAGGAGCGGGCGGCCGCTTCACTTATAGGTGGGGCGAGCAGGGCGGGGCGCTCACGTTTGACAGGAACAACGTGACCATCTCAGGAAACCTCGGCACTTCCCCAACTGGCTCTTACATAGGGGATGTGAGCTTATACGGCGCAGGACAGAGCTTCTGGGCCGGAGGCACATTCTCAAAGAGCGTCTGGGAAGAATACGGCGTGAAGGGGATGATTGGCTGGGAAACCAGCGGAGTGGACATTGGTCTCCAGGGAAGCGGCCTGTGGGGCGGCACTCAAGGCGTAAATTATGTGTGGAACGCCGGAACTTATGTGGGGGGAAGGAGTTCCACCGGTACGGACTGGCGCGTCGCGGCGAACGTGGGCGCGTTTAATGTTGAACAGCAGCTCGCCAACCAGACGCAGGAGTCGTTCACCGCATACACGGTCGGCGGGATGGTTGAGGTGGCGCGGCCCACCTGGTCCCTGCTTTTGGGCACATCTGTAATACCATATGGGGACGTAACCGGATTCGCGCTGAATGCGGAGTTCTCGTTGCGGGACATGAACAGGGTGCTGGATGCGATGGGCGTGCGCGCCGAGGCGAGGGTGATGGGAGACGACTATTACGTGACCTTCACCGGAGTGTTCAGGAATTTCTGAGCGCCTGGGCCGCAGATGCCGCTACCTTTATATTTCTATTTTACAAATTCAACCGGGGATTTACATGAATCTGAAAGGCAGGCATTTCCTTACCCTGTTGGACTATAGGAGAGATGAAATAGAATATTTGCTGGACCTGGCGATTAAGATGAAGAAGGGCCAGGTGAGGAAGAGCCTCAAAAATAAATCCTTGGCGATGCTTTTCCAGAAGGCTTCCACCCGGACGCGCGTTTCCTTTGAGGTCGGGATGACGCAACTGGACGGGCATGCGCTATTCATGGACATGAGCACTACGCAATTGGGAAGGGGAGAGACGGTCGGGGACACGGCGCAGACCCTTTCCCGCTATGTGGACGGGATAATGGCGAGGCTTTACAAGCACTCGGATGCGGAGGAACTGGCTAAATATGCGAAGGTGCCGGTGATAAATGCGCTTACGGACCTTTACCATCCCTGCCAGACCATGGCGGACATGATGACGGTCATCGAGAAAAAGGGGCGCATAAAGGGATTGAAGGTCGTCTTCTACGGAGATTGCGGCTTCAACATGTTCAACTGCACCGCAATTGGATTTTCGAAATTGGGCGCGGATGTTGTGGCGTGCTGCCCGAACCTCCCTTCCTATTCGCTTAACGAAGCCGTGATGGCGAAGGCGAGGAAGGAGGCGATTGGGAAGATTTCCGTGGAGCACGACCCGCTGAAGGCGGCAAAAGATGCGGACGTTATCGTGACGGACGTGTGGGTGAGCATGGGGCAGGACGCGGAGAAGGCGAAGAGGCTCCAGGAGCTCAAGGATTACCAGGTGAATGCGAAGGTAATGGCGCAGGCGAAGAAGGACGCGATTTTCATGCACTGCCTGCCCGCGCACCGCGGCGAGGAAGTGGCGGCGGACGTGATTGACGGAACGCAGAGCGTCGTTTTCGACGAGGCGGAGAACAGATTGCATGCGCAGAAGGCCATATTGGCGGAACTGATGGGATGAGGGGATTGCCATGGCGGTAAGGGAACTGGATTCAAAAATATTCGACAAGGAAACCGCGAAGGGGACCACGCTCGTGGATTTCTGGGCCACATGGTGCGGGCCTTGCAAGATGCTCGCGCCGGTGATTGAGGAGATAAGCGATAGCAACAAGGCGGTGAAATTCGGGAAGGTTGACATAAACGCCGAGCGGGAGATTGCCGGAAGGTTCGGGGTAATGAGCATCCCCACGCTGATACTTTTCAAGAACGGGGAAGAGGTGGACAGGCTCATAGGCGCCTATCCTCGGGAAATTATAGAGAAGTGGATTAAGGAAAAGGGATAAGGTTAAAAGATTTGAGAAGGAGAGGAGAATATGCGTTCATTTGACTATAGCGTGGAATTCTTCAGGGAGAGGCACAAGCTGGTGCTTCTTTTCTCCATACCATTCTTTTTTGCGCTCCTCATACCGATGCTGGTTTCCGCGCCGACCTTCATCTCGCTCGGCGGGGTTTTCCTGCGCACGGGAAGCATCCCCGAGCTGGATTACTTCCAGATGGGGATTACCATAATAGCATACCTGGTTTCACTGTTCATAATTGCGGATTCCATCGTGAACCTGAACCTCCTGATAAAATCGAAGAAGACCATGACGAAGGTCGGGGGCGAGGTGATGAGGGCGATGGGGACGTATGCGGTGACCATATTCCTCATATATACGCTTTCCGTATTGCTGATGCTCGTGCTCCAATTGCTCACTTTTGATTTTGCATACAGGGGCATACTGCTGCCGATTGCCTCAATGGTCCTTGGGATTGTGCTGTTCTTCGTGCCTCCGGCGGTCGTGATTGACGGGATGAAGCCATGGCATGCGATAAGCGCCTCCGCGGTGCTCGCGGTGAAGAAACTGCCGCACGTGCTGTTCTGGGCGATTTTGGGCGCAGTGGCGATTACGGTTGCGGAATTTGTGTTCCTTTACCTTCCCTACCCGTTCGGGGTGTATCTCACGATGCTGTTCAATTCCGTCGTGATAATACCGTTCCTGCTGATATACCAGACTTTCATATACATGAAGAAATACCCACTCGCGCACTGACGGGAGTGCATAAACGAATTTAAACCTTTAGACACATAAGTAGAATGGGGTAATTATGGCAACTAGAGTTCCTGTTGAAACTGCGCAACCAGTGCTGCCGACGGTTCAGGTCGGAAGAGTCCATAAAAGAGTGGTGGTTCAGCGCGTGGAAACCGGCGGAATAACAGATACAGAAGATGTGAAGGAGACTTTCGCACAAATGAGGAGAATACACCTTAAGCCAAGGAGCGTGCTGGCTTCCGATACTGAAAGGGACAGCCTTGCGGACGCATTTGCCGACCTTTTTGTGAATGCGATAAGCGAGTGCAACGGCTGGCATGAAAAGGTGGCTGCCATTGTGGTTGACCTGAAAAATGGGAACGACATGGACAAGGCGCTGGGGGCTGCGATAGAGATGCATGCAGGCCAGCTGTGG
>CAIXOA010000043.1 GCA_903920925.1 uncultured Microcaldota archaeon
AAGCATTGACCTTGTGTAAAAAGTTGTCCGTTTGGAGTTCTATTTGGGTTTGAAGTAATCCAGCCGAGAGATTCGAGGCTATCCTCGATAAATCGGTAAGCCTCTTCTTCACTGTTTCTTATGGTAGGCATCTACGTCCCCTTCTTCACAGTAACTTTTCTTGTGCGCGGTCTGTCCCAGTAAGGGCTTTTGTTCTTTATATACCTTTCCCTTCCCTTAGCTTTGCTACCAAAAGCCAATTTGCTCCTAAACTCTCTTCGTTGCTCCTAAAGTCCATCAAATCACCTCATTTGGTAGCAAAGCTCCTTCCCTTGTCCTAAACGTCCGTTTTAACCGAAAGCCTTATATATTAGTATGTTTATAGTATATCCATCGGGGCGGTGAGCCCTGGGGGTAAGGAATATGGAGAACGTGGGTGAATACATAAAATTCACTGGCAAAGACCGGGATTATTCCAGCTTTACGAGTGTCTGGAAACCGACGAAAGGATATGAGCTTCTTATCAGCCTCGACGCCCGCCATGCGGATGTGAAGAAGCGGGAGTTTTTGTTGAACCTGCTGCGCAGTCATGGATTTGTATCGGATTATAACGAATGGACGGGGTATATCATGCTCCTGCCAGAACGGGCGGAGCCGGGGAAGGATAATGAGGGCGAGGATGGAGCTACTTCTAATCAGCGTAGTTCCTTACCCCCCTCGTCTGAATCTCCTGCTTCGCCTGACGAGGATGAGGAAGAGTATCAAGATGAGAGCGAGGATGAGAGCGAGGAGACAGACGAGGAGATTGCGAAGAAGCGACGCTCTAAGGAAGAGGAACCCGCGCCAGATGATGAAGAAGTTGCTGTATGTAGGTGATTCTGGTGGCGAAAGGCGCAGTATCTCGGTGGATTCGATGGAGAGAAAGGAAGGCAACAGACCCCGAATTTGCGGAGAAACATCGTAACGAACTTCGGGCATGGAAAAGGTGATTGAATGGTAGAGGAAATCGAAGCGAAACTGACTGGGATAAAAGTCGAGGCGAAAAGGACGGTGTTCGAGTTCGAGAACCCAGACGGGGGCGAATATCCGCTGAAGATTAGCGCGTTCCAGCCCCATGTGCCTGATTTGAAAATCGGGACCGGATACCGGTTTCAGGTGGAGCACGTCCCAATGAAGGATGGAGGCGGCTACTACCACAACCTCGTTCGAAAAGGCGGGGTTAGGAACGCGGAATACGACATCTTCGAGGCAGCAGGAAAGGCGGTCAAGGCAGCGCCGGCCGGAGAGTTCCCGCTCGTTCCTACCCCTGAAGGCCAGCCACGAGCGCCACAGGCCGCCCAGGTTGCCCTAAACCGCGAGGATTATTGGCAGGCGAGGGAGAACCGCGAGAAGGCGGAAAAGCCCGTAATTACGCGATTGTCGTGCGTTTCCAGCGCATCCATGGCAGTTGGCTCGGCAGTCCAGGGTGGAGCGATGAAGCTCTCGAAGGCCGAAGATAGCGAGATGGAGCTGTTCCGGCTGATAAAGGGGCTTGCGCTACGGCTGGAAGGGTTTGCGAACGAGGCACGAAAAGAGGTAGTTTGATGGACTACGCAAAGGGAGGATTCAAGGAGTTCTTTAACGAGTGGTTCCGAGGAACAAAGATATGGCTGGCCGTGCTTTTGAGTATAATGCTTCCCTGCTCCGGACTGATTCTGCTCTGTAGCGGGAAGGCGCGGACGAAGGCGATAATCGCGACCTGCATCCTCACTCCGACCGCAATCGGGTGTTTCTGGGTTGGACTACTTGGCGGCCTGTTCTGCCTATTCCCATTCGCGCTCCTGGTTGTGCCTCCGGTGATTTGGGTCTGTAGCGCGGCAATCACATTGAAAGAGGGGCTAAAAGTGGTGAAGCCGTGAGGCTTAGTTGACACCTTCCGCTGGGTAAGGCCTAGCCGTACCCTCCATTGCTTAAGTTCCGTCATTGTCGGCAGGTACATAGTATTCCTCCTAGGAATATTAGATATAGCAAAATATAATACTTGC
>CAIXOA010000044.1 GCA_903920925.1 uncultured Microcaldota archaeon
GGTCAAACTTGAGCTTCATACGGACACCGATTCGCTTGCACAGAAAAAGTAGTTAAACCTATTGGGGGATCAGAGATTTGAACTCTGACAACCAGCTCCCAAAGCTGGCAGCATACCAGGTTAGCTCAATCCCCCGCCAAGAGGAAGGGGGAGCACCCCCTTCTCTTTAGGGTAATCATAACCCCCCATCAATTGATAGGGAGCGGAAGTTAGACCCTCAATAATTTCTCTAATTCACTCTTTTTCTTTCGAGGATATACACGTCCTGTATCTTTTTCAGCGTGAAACCTTTTTTATGGTATAGGTTGAGCGCGGGGTTCGTAGGCTTCACCTTTAGAAGAATATCCATCTTCCTCCCGTCGCAGAATCTCACCGCGGAATCGAGCAACCTGCTCCCGGCCCCGTGCTCCCTCCAATCCGGCTCCACGCCCAGCCCCTGCAGGAGGATAGCCTTCTCTTTCAGAATCAGGTGCACGAATCCGATTATGTTCCCCGTCTCCTCGGCAACAAAATACACGTCATTTTCAGTGAATAGAGACTCGGATTTTGGGAAAAGCCTCCTGATGAGAGAGGCAAGCTCCTCGGAGAATCCCGCCCTCCTTATTATCATAGTCAAAGCCCGATGTTCCTTAATCTGACTTCACCATTAAAAATGTCCATCTCCCCGGCCCTTCCCCTCTTCGCGGCCCCGACCTTGAGCACCGAGGTGGAGCCCACGACGGCTACCCCTTCCTTGTCGTGTATGTGCCCGCAGGCGTTCGCAAGCGGCTTCCTCTCCTCTATCATGCGTAGCACGGCCCTGCTCCCCGCGTGCACCCCCAGCACATCGTCCAAAACCCCGAATGGGGGCGCATGCGTCAGAAATATGGTTTTCCCGTCAATGGGCAGCCCCTTCATCCACGAGTACATCTGCTTGTCCGGGTATTCCCCGGGCGTGTGGAACGGAGTCGGAGGGCTGTACCCAAACCCCACCAGGTTCAATCCTTCTTCTATCTCCACCCTTTTCTCCTGGATGCATCTCTCCCCGCAAACCTCTTCGAAGAAATCCTGGTCCCCGTTTCCCGGAATAAGAAATATTTTCGGATGCGCATCCAGCAAATCCTCAAGGAAGTTCCTTCCTCTGCCTATGTCTCCGGCCACGAGCAAGTAGTCGTATCCCTTCGCCCGCGCAATTATCTTTTCAAGCGCGGATTCATCGTCGTGCAAATCAGAAACAACCAGTATCTTCATCTGAACCGAACCTCCGAATATATCTCTCCGGTTCGGTTCACACTTTCCCCTTTACAGAAAGGACCTGCCTTATCCGTGCCTCAAGGTTTTCCTTAAGCATCGGTGCGATGAACCGCTTGGTTTCAGAGTCCGCCTTCGCAGCAATGGAAAGCTTCGCCGCAAGCGCACGCGCAATCTTTCCCCTCACCTTCTTCGGAGACTGGGAAATCGCCGGGTATTGGAATATCACCCCGTGCTTCGGGGGCGCAATCCCCTTCTTGTTTTTCAGGTGCTTGAAAAGCGCCTTCTCCGCGCCCAGGACCTGTATCGTGCTCGCCGGCATCATGGAGAGCTTCCTCAGGCTGCCAGCAAGGGAAATCAGTTTTCCGGAAAGTTTCCCGCCAACGATATGGTCCATGTTCGGGCACACCTCCTTCGCAAGCTCGTTCGTATATTCCTCATACGAATCCATCAGCACATAAACGGATTCTATCTCGCGCGCCAGCTCCCTTATCTTCTCCACGTCCTTTGTCTTCAGCTCCCCTCCGGAGCTAGTCTTCGCGCGCTCGCAGATGTCCTCCGCCTTGCCCTGGCCAACAAACTTGGAAATCGAGGCCGGGTCCGGGCTCTCCTTGTCAAAGTTCAATACAACCGCGATGTACCCGCGCTTCTCGTTCGTCTTCAATTCCGGGAAATAGAGGGAGTACATCTCCTCAAGCTTCTCGCTCATCAGATTGGCGACGCTTTCCAATTCCTCAACCGTGCGGGAAATCTGGGCGAGCATCACATCCCTGCTCCTGAGGGCCTGCGACGTGCGTTCGCGCGCCTTTTTGAGGAACCTCAGCCTCCTGTCCATCTCAGGGTCGCTTCCGCCCCTGCCCCTTTCGCTAGGCCTCCCCCTGAAAACTCCGCCCGGCCTTCCGCCAAATCCGCCACTGGGCCTGCTGCCGAAACTCCTTCCCCCTCCAAATCCTCCTCTGCGTTCCATAATCATCACTTTATACATATTTCTTCTTCCACATCTCCTGCGCCAATTTCCCGGTGTGGGTGTATCTCTTCACATCGACGTTCTTTTTTCGTTCGCGGTGCTCCGCCAAAAACTCATTCAGCTTCTTTGCGAGCAGCTCCTTTACCTCGCCCGTGAGCATCCTTCCGCTACCATATTCCCCGGCGATTCTTTTTAATTCCCCATCATCCGGCTCGAAGAGCACGCTGAGCCACTGGAACGGCACGTCTACCGAAAGGTCCGCCCCCAGCTTCCTTTGCTCCTCCAGGGTGGAGCGCCCGCCCGAGAACGCGTATTTCATTATCTTCTTGCGCACCGTTTTTTCGTCGTCTTCCAGCCATATCGCGCTCTCCCTGACGCTGGAGCTCATCTTTCCCTCCGCCCCCTGCAGGGGGGAAAGGAACTTGGAATGGATTGCCGCGGTCTTGTGGTATCCAAGGCTCTCCGCGATGTCCCGCTGTATCCTCCAGTAGGGGTCCTGGTCTATGGCCGCGGGGATGAGGCACCTCCCCTTCTCGAAGAGCGTCGGCATTATCTGGTACGCGGGGTAGAATATGAAACCTATATTAGTTTCATTTGTGAAACCGAAAACCGCCTTCACCGTGGAATAGGTAACCTTCTTCGCAATCTTCATCAGCATCGGATAAACATTCCCCACGTACTCGCTGTCGCGGAAGATGAAGGTGCGGTCCGGGTCAAAACCGACAGCGGCGATGTCCCGTATGTTCTCATCCGCATATTTCCCTATGTCCCCCCATTCCGCCTCCCGCTTGCAAACGAATTTCTCGTCGTCCGTAATCTCTATGTACAAATTTACCTTGAACCTGTCCTGCAGCCACTTCGTGAATATCAATGGGATGAGATGCCCGATGTGCATCGGGCCGCTCGGCCCCCTTCCCGTATAGAGGTAAAATCCCTTCCCCTTCTCGTAATCATCCATCACAAGGTCCAGGTCCCTGTGCGAGAAGAAATAGTCCCTCCTCAGCATCACGTTGCTCCCGCCTGCGTTCCTTTCCAGGCGTGCGCGCAGGGCAGGGGCAATCCTGCCCGTGCCGAAATCCTTCACAAGCTTGTCATAGTCCACCCTGCCCGACACTTCCCACGGAGTAACAGCCATGCATCAAATTCCCATATAAAGATTAAAAAATTGTTCCTAAAAAAATGCACACGTGAACTAAATGACTTTTGTACCCAAGAAACTATTCTTTACAAAGGGGGTTGGCATTTCCAACACGAAATTGAGCTCCTTCGAGGAGGCGCTGCGTTCCGCGGGGATTGCGAAATTCAATCTCGTAACCGTCTCCAGCATCTTCCCCCCCAATGCACAGCTCATAGACAGGGAGCAGGGCCTCGCCGAGATGCACGCCGGGCAGATAGTTTTCTGCGTGCTTGCGCGCCTGAGCTCCTGCGAGCCGAACAGGCTCATCTCCGCCTCCATCGGCACCGCGCTGCCCGCGGACCCGAGCGTGCACGGCTACCTAAGCGAGCACCACTCATACGGCCTGAACCAGGAGAAGTGCGGGGACTATTCCGAGGACCTCGCCGCATCAATGCTCGCATCCACGCAGGGGATAGAGTTCGACGTGGACGCGAACTGGGACGAGAAGGAGAAATACTTCAAGATGAGCGGAAAGATCGTCAAGACGTTCAACACAACGCAGGCCGCGGTGGTTGACAAGAACGGGAAGTGGACCTCCGTGATTGCGGCGGCGGTGCTTCTCCCCTGAGTTCTAGAATAATAAAATTAGAATAAATAAAAAGGAAAAAATGAGGGAAGAATCCCTCACTTCCTCTTTTTCTTCGCAGCCTTTTTCGCGGGCTTTTTCGCAGGAGCCGCGGGCTTGCTTGCCTTGGAGTATGGCGGTGCAATCGCAGCAACCGACCTCGCCACAGGCCTCGCAGGCATTATTGGCCTTATCGGCGGCCTCATGGGGGCCATCGGCCTCGGAGGGGGCAGCGGCCTGTAGATGGGCGTTATAGGCCTCGGGGGCATCGCACCCGGCCTCGCGCCAGGGGCCATCGGCCTCGGAGGGGGCAGCGGCCTCGCCATGGGCCTCGCCGGCATGGGCGCCATCGGCCTTGCCGGAGCCATCGGCCTCATTTCAGGCTTTTTCTCCTCTTTTCCGAGGAAGAATTCCTTAATTCCTTTTAGTATCCCCATACTATCACGCTTGCGTTTTCAAGGACAAAGTATAAAAATGTTGTCCAGGGCTACGAGAGGGGGGCATCTTTTTAATCCCAAGCCCGCCAAATTCCGGCATGAAGCTGCTTACCGTCTCCTGGGCGGGCAACGCGAAGCTGTGCGAGTCTCTCGCCGCCTCCATCGCCTCGTCCGGCTTCAGGCCGGACATGATAGTGGGCATAAGCAGGGGAGGGCTCGTCCCGGCGCGCATCCTTTCGGACATCCTGGGCGTCCGCGAGCTCTTCACGATACGAGTTTCCTTTTATACGGGCATAGGCAAGGCCGCCGCCGCCCCGAGGATAGTGCAGCCGCTCGTGGAGAGGCTTGAGGGGAGGAAGGTCCTCCTGGTGGACGACGTTTCCGACACGGGGAAGAGCCTCATGGTCGCCAGGGAGCACCTGAGGCAGATGGGCGCAAGCGAAGTGCGCGTTGCGACGCTCCATTTCAAGCCCCATTCCAAATTCCGCCCGGATTTCTTTGTTGCCGAGACCGATGCCTGGCTGGTCTACCCGTGGGAGAAGCACGAGTCTGCGAAGGAACTGGGCAAAAAAGCATCAGAGCTGTGAACATGGAATTCGGATACAAGGTCTACATGCTGGTGATGGCGCTTTTCACGCTTCCCATATTCATCACCCCCTTCCTTGCTGCTGCCGGCAATCCCGCGGCAGGCCCGCTCTACTCGTTCTACAGCCTCACCTGCCACCAGTTCGTCTCGCGCTCCATCTGCTATTTTCCGGCTGCGGGCATAAGCGACTGCAGCGAAGTGCAGGCGCATTACCGCGCCTATGAAGTGGAAAAGAACGGCCTAACCGGCTATCCGTTCCCGGTCTGCGCCAGGGACATCGGCATATATGGTGCCGCCCTGCTCAGCGGAATCCTCATATTCCTGCTGAAGAAAACGGACGTGGGCATGGTCCCGAACCCCATCTGGTTCATAATCGCCCTGATCCCGATAGGGCTGGACGGTGGCACGCAGCTCATCGGCTTGCGCGAAAGCACAAATTTCCTGCGCCTCCTCACCGGCGCAATCGCGGGCTTCGCCTTCTCCTTCTACTGCATCCCGCTGCTCAACCGCGCGTTCCCCAACATCAAAAAGAAAAAGGGCCTACTTTAGCCTTATCGCTTCCAGGTTCAGCGGCGCCCTGGCCTCCCTCTTCAGGGCGGAACCCGCGGCGCGCGCAAGCTCGTCCGCCTTGTTCCAGTCCCCGTGCATCGTGAAGACGCGCTCGGGGGTGGGCCTCAGGTTGTTCAGGAAGGCCATCAGCTGGTGGCGGTCGCTGTGCCCGGAGAACCCCTCAACGGTCTCCACGCGCATCTTTATGTTCATTATCTTGGTCCTCCCGTCGTCCCCCATGGTCGGGATTTCCCTCATCCCCCTCTGTATCTTGTGCCCGAGGGAGAGCGGGCTCTGGTAGCCCACGAATATCAGCGTGTTCTTCTCATTCTCTGCCATCAGGTTGAGATACTCCACCGAAGGCCCGCCGTTCATCATTCCCGACGGAGCTATTATGACGCTCGGCTCCCCGTTCACAATCGCTTCCTTGTCCTGGCCCTTCGCCACCTTCAGCATCGGCGACTCGAACGGGCTGTTGTTGGACAATATCCTCCTCTCTATGCTTTCCCGCAGGTACTCGGGATACGCAGTGTGTATTGCCGAAGTCTCCATGACCATTCCGTCTATGTAAACCGGGAGGTTGAAGTTCGGGTCCCTCCTCGCGTAATCCTCGAGCACGAGCATTATCTCCTGGCTCCTTCCCACCGCGAAAACGGGTATGAGGACCTTTCCGCCCTTCGCCGCCGTTTCTTTTATTATGTTGACCAGCCTGTCCTCCATCTCCCTCCTGTTCGAAGTCACGTCGTTCTTGGCACCGTAGGTGCTCTCCAGGAACAGCGTCTCTATCCTCGGGAAGTATGTGTTCGCGGGCTCGAACAATTTTGTATAGCCGAATTTCATGTCCCCGCTGTAAACGAGGTTGTGGAGCCCCTCGCCTATGTGCAGGTGCACCATCGCGCTGCCGATTATGTGGCCCGCGTTGTAGAGCGTCATCTTTATCTCCGGGGTGATGTCCACCACTTCCCCGTACTCCACCGGGATTATCCTCCGCAATTCTTTTTGAATATCCTTCTTCCCGTAGGGCGGGTCCACGCCCAGGGATTTCTTCGACAGGTCCACGTAGTCCGTCTGCAGCAGCGCCATCAATTCGCGCGTAGGCGGGGTGCAATAGACCGGGCCGTCGTATCCGTACGCATAAAGGTACGGGAGGAAGCCCATGTGGTCCATGTGCGAGTGGCTGATTATCACCGCGTCCAGCTCGTCCAGAGCGAACCCCATGAAATTGAGGAACGGATACGCCTTGGTCGGCTCGCCAACCACCGGGTTTATCCCCACATCTATGAGTATCCTGCTGTGGGGCGTCTGCACGAGCATGCAGCTCCGTCCCACCTCCCGGAATGCGCCGAGCATCACCGCGCGCACCCAGTCGCTTCCGGGCGGCGGCTGGCAGATTTTCTTTCCCACGCCCAGGAGGAACTTTTTCCTGTCCTCCGCGTCCGCGATGAACCCTTTCCGTATGCCCCTTATCGTTGAAGATGTTATCGTCGGGCTCCTCAGCACGACCGGGGACCATCCCGTCCTGGTTATTATCTCCTTCAGCACCACGCCGCCCTTCCCTATCACGAGCCCGGGCTTGAGCGCCTCTATGAAGACTTCGGAAAATATCGAGGAGAAGTTTATGGACGCGACCACCGCATCCTTCGGCACGATGGACTCTATCTCCTTCTTCGCCTTCTCGATGTCCATGAGCTTGCTCTGGTCCACGCGGACGCTGACCTTCTTGCGCACGGCGCCGGCGAGCTGCTTTATGAGCTGGTCGTTCTTGTAGAAGGCGTCGATGTTCCTGACATATATGACTATGTTCAGCCCTTCCGATTCCACCTTGGTTATGCCGCATTCCGCAGGCATTATCTCTGATACGGTTTTCTCTATATCCTTCTGTTGCACTAAATCACCTTGCCGGATTGCGCCGGCTGTGCCGGCGTTCCGCCGAAGCTATGCCTTCACTGGCCCGAATGCTTCTTTACGAAATCCTTTTCCGTGAACGTTTCGATGCCGTGGGGCGTTATGATGAGGATGTCCACCCCCTCGCCGCTGCCGGCGTCCCTCTTTATCGCCGCCCCCACCGCCCTGGCGGCAATGGGTGCGTTGTCCTTGACGCTTCCGTCCCTTATGAACATCTCTTCCAATACTCCCATCGCTATCGGGGAGCCGCTTCCCGTCGCGGTGATGTCCTCCTCCGTCACTCCGCCCAGCATGTCCACGCTGTACACATGCGGTTTTTCGTCCACGCCCCCGACCAGGAGCTGGACATAGAACGGGTAGTACTTGTAGTTTGCGAGTATGTTGGCCAATAGGGTTGACGCCGCCTCCACGGTCATCTTCCTGGAGTGCTTCAGCTCGTAGAGCTTTATCTCGGACTGCATCCAGCGCACGAGCGTCTGCGCGTCGCCCACGCCACCCGCGATGGTCATGCCGATGCGGTCGCTTATCATGTGTATCTTCGGGGTCTTCTTGTTCGCGATGTAGTACCCCATGGTCGCCCTGCGGTCGCTCGCCAGGATTACGCCATCCTTGCAAACAAGCCCTACGGTCGTAGTCCCTGTCTTCTTTATCTGGTTCTTCATTTCGTCCATTTGCTCACCAAAAGTAGTTAGAACTCTTTATGATGTAAGGATTTATAAATACTTACGCGGCGGTTTTCTTATGGGAGACAGAATAATCATAATCGACAGGGATGACCGTGACCGGACTCCGCCTCCAATCCATCCGTGGGAAAGAACCATGTGGCTTTTTGTCATCACAATTATGCTAGTAATATTCTTTTATTTTCTGATTATTGAC
>CAIXOA010000045.1 GCA_903920925.1 uncultured Microcaldota archaeon
CCCACGCTGATGTTGAAGTTTTCCAGCACGCCGGGGGTCTGCTTCACTCCTATGAAGTCCTCTATGTCCGGGTGCCACACGTGCAGCACCCCCATGTTCGCGCCCCTTCTCTTCCCTCCCTGCTTGATGACGTTCGTCGCGTGGTCGAACACCGTCATGAAGGAAATCGGCCCCGAGGCGACGCCCGCCGTGGATTTCACGTAGTCCCCCTTGGGCCTCAGCCCGGAGAAGCAGAATCCGGTCCCGCCACCGCTCTGGTGTATGAGGGCGGAATATTTTATCGCGTCGAAAATTCCTTCGAGAGAATCCGGCACTCCCAGAATAAAGCACGCGGACAGCTGGCCTATGTTCGTCCCCGCGTTCATCAGCGTCGGCGAGTTCGGAAGGAACTCGAATCCGGTCATTATCTCATAAAAGGCGTTTTCATAATATCTCACGGTCTCGTCGTCGCTCCCGAACCTCGCCTCGGCCGAGGCGATGTGGCGCGCCACTCTTCTAAATAGCTGGGAGGGCGTCTCCTTCACGTTCCCCATCTCATCCCGAAGGAGGTATCTCCTCTGCAGGACCTGGATGGAATTCATTGAGAGCTTCAAATCGTCCTGCACGCCCAGGATTTTTTTCATCTCGCGCTGGAGCGCCTTCTTGTGCCTGTAAAGTATGTATGCCTTCGCGGTCGCGGCGTGCCCCTCCTCTATGAGAACCTTCTCCACCGTGTCCTGCACGTCCTCGACGGATGGTATCTTTCCGTCGAATTTCTTCTCCATCTCCTTCACTACCTTCTTTGCGACGGCCGAGGATTTCTCCTGGTCCTTTCCGCCCACGGAAATGGCAGCCTTCCATATGGCCTCCTCGACTTTGTGCGCATCAAAAGGAACTATCGACCCGTCTCTCTTCCGAACCTTCTCAAGCATAGCAATCCCCACCAAATGTAAAAGCGTTTCCTTATGGAAGAAAACACTTATAAATGAAATTAGGCGCCCTCGTGGCTTTTGCCGTTTTCCGTACGCGCGCGCATATTCTATTTTAATTCCTTTTTGCGGAAATGGTATGCATGAGGCCCGTGAAGAGGTTTGTCGCGTCATGCCCGGAATGCGGGCATTGCGTCAGTGCGGGCAACAGGCCGGACCCGCTAAGGAACTTCCCCTACCTCCGCAACACCCACGAGATGTTCGGGGGGAAGCTCGTTTGCCCGAACTGCGCTGGCGTGAACGTCCTGAAGAGCAGGCGCATGTAATTATTGGGCGACGAAGGCACCCACCACCCTTAATTTCTGGTTGCTCGGGTCCAGCACAATTATCCTGTCGTGCACCCGGTATGAAAGCGGCGTGTCGCATTTCAGTTCCGTCTCCGAAACCCTGCATTCCAGGAATTGGAAATTCAGGCACGCGTGCACTTTCCGGTTCAAATCATCCTTGAAGAACGGGCTCTTCTCGAACCTTCCCAGCACGGAGCTCTCCACCTTGTTCTCCGCGCGGAAGCTGAGCAATTGCCCCCTTTCTATATCAGCGCCCTTGTAGGAGATGCCGAAGCGCGA
>CAIXOA010000046.1 GCA_903920925.1 uncultured Microcaldota archaeon
ATTTCGACGTCCTCTACGAGCTCTCGCCCAAATACAAGGCGCGCGAGCTCGCGGCATTCCTGGAGGCGACGATAAAGAAGCTGAAGTCGAAGTCAGTGACCGGAATATTCACCGCTGAGAGAGACATGTTCTCCGCGCAGGACCTCCCGACCATTGAGGCCCTGTTCGACGGCATCTCGGAATTCGACGTGCGCGCCCTTCCCGGAAAGGTGAAGGTCTTCTACCACATAAAGCAGTTCAAGCTCAGGGAATTCAGCCCCGACTGGGTGGAATACCCCTAATTCGCATACCTCTTCTTGTACCTCTTCATCCTCGCCAGCGTCTTCCTTCTCTGGTGCTTGCCTATCCTTCTCTTCGAATTTGTTTTGTGTATCGCCATGAAAATCACCGTTTGCCTTGCCTAGTTTCGCAAGCCGCACCTTAAATATCTTCTCCTGCAAAAAAATTCCGTGGAAGACATCCTTTTGCTCCTGCTCTTCATCCTTCCGGCCTACTTCGCCAACTCCTCGCCCGTGATTTTCGGGGGCGGCACCCCGGTCGATTTCGGCAGGAAGGCATGGGACAAGCGGCGCATCTTCGGCGACGGCAAGACCTGGCGGGGCCTTCTCGCAGGCCTGGTCTGCGGCAGCCTCGTCGGCATAATCGAGTCCTTCCTCCTTGTTCCAGCCTTCAATTACTTACTCCTCGGCTTCCTCCTATCGCTCGGGACAATGCTCGGCGACCTCTTCGGCTCATTCCTAAAGAGAAGGCTCGGGCTTGGGCGCGGCCATCCCGGCTTCGCAATAGACCAGCTTCCCTTCCTCTTCTTCGCGCTCGCCTTCGCATCCCCGCTCTACCTTCCCTCCTTGGAAGGAATCCTAGTCCTTGTAGTCCTCACCTACATCCTCCACGTGTCCACCAACTTCATAGCGAATAGGCTGGGGCTGAAGAAAGTCCCCTGGTAAAACCCTCTCGCTGCTTCTCCGCACCCACGCAGATATATTTTAAAGGCAGCCGCAGCAAATCCCCTCTCGGTGGGTATAGAAAACAGATCTCGAGCTCAGGCTGCCGTTGAATTCCTCATAACTAACGGCTGGGCCATCCTTGTCGTAATAATCCTTCTCGCCGTTCTCTTCTACATCGGAGTCCTCAGTCCCCAGCAGAACCAGCCCAACACCTGCATGTTCTCCCCAGGCCTCACATGCTATGGGTTCAAAGTCGGAAACGAAAACGGCAGTCTTGAATTGGACTTCGGCCAGGCATTGGGCAAATCGGTCCAGGTGACCGGAATCTCCTGCTCGCCGAATGAGTCGGCAGCTCTTAAGCCCATAAACTACATCACAATCCCATCGGGGGAGCACAGGTGGATTGCAGGCGGCGATTCCAGCAACACCAACATCACCTGCGAAGGAGCAACCGGCGAGCCCGGTGCCAGATATTCCGGAAGGGTGTGCGTGAGCTACGAAGAGTTGGACACGAGGACAACACGAATAGCCTGCTGCGACATGAGAGCGAGGCTGGAACCCGCCTCAACGCCACGCCCGATTCCCACGCCCACCCCGACGCCCACGCCAACCCCGGCGCCCTATGACATCACGGGCTGCAGGCAGATCTCAGCGCCCGGGGATTACACTGTCAGGAATGACATAGACGCCTCCACGGGCACCATCCCGAACTGCAACGGCTGGACTCCGGACGTAAACACCTGCCTGTGCGTTAGCGCATCCGACGTCAACATCAACGGCAACGGAAAGACAATAACCGGGCCTTCAAACGGGGCAGCAGTGCTCGTGGGCACTTCAGGCGGCCCTGTTATAAGCGGCGGGTCGGTCACAAACCTCACCGTGAGGGACGCCTCATTGGGCGTGGTCGGGGGATACGCCAGCGGCATGCTCTGGGACCACAACACATTCACCGGCATAACTAA
>CAIXOA010000047.1 GCA_903920925.1 uncultured Microcaldota archaeon
CCGGAAGCGACGCGGTGTTTGGCAACTGTGGGGATTCCATAGGCATGGGCACCATAGCGGTCTATCTGCTGAATACGCTGCTGCTCCCGAACTTCGCATTGGTGATATTCGCAAGCTCCGCGACCGCGCTTGTGAAGGTGGCTAAGGTGATTCCTTGAAAAGAATGATTTTATTGCTGCTGTTGCTGCTTCCGCTCATGCAGATTGCCTTTGCCCAAGAACAGCCACAGCTCGTTACCGAAGCCACTTCCGGGACGAGCGCGCTTGCGAGGATACTCGCTGACTGGAAGATTTACGTCGCGGCAGTGCTCATCCTAAGCATAGGGCTGGTCGCGCTTGCATACGCAATCGGGCAGGGATTCGCGATTCCGGAGCTGAAGGCATGGGCCGAGGTGGAGCTGGGCGAGGTCTTCACAACCGCCCTGCTGGTCATATTCATAATGGGCATCCTGCTTTTCGTGGAGCAGGTTACCATCGGGATGGTGAGCGGCTACCCGATGATGGCGGGCGCGTGCAGCGCCACGGGAACGGGATACTGCCCAGCGCAGGTTGCGCTGAGATACGTCGATAGCTACATAGACGCGGCTATGAAGATTTACGAGGACGTATTCAAGAAGAACCTGGAGGTCACGCAGGAGGCCACCTTCGGGCAGGGGATCGGGATATCGTATGAGATGTATTTCTTCGGGGGCGTCAACTGGAAAAACAGCATGTACCGGATGATTGACGTGGAGATGTACAACGAGGTGCTAAATCTCCTGGGAGCCGTGATAGGGACCCTGCACGCGCAGACATTTTTAATAAGCTTTGTGACGCTGAAGCTGGCCCCTGCGGCACTGATAATAGGGATAGTGCTGCGTTCCTTCTTTGTAACAAGGAAACTGGGAGGGCTGCTTATGGCTTTCGGAATAGGGTTCCTGCTCGTTTTCCCGCTGATGTACGGGCTGGGCTGGTTCACCATGGACGCGGCGGTTTACGGGATAAACGCGGTTGCGGGGGGGCCAAGCAGCACCTGCCCGCAGGTGTGCACGCCCTATGGGAGGATTGCGGAGTGGATAAACGGAAAGCCATCCGTGCTGGTCAACAGGACTGACGTCTATAACGCCGCATACCAGGACTGCATGGATTCTCTTAGCCATCTTGATGCAAGCGGGCGGGAGGTAAGCTGCATGGATACTTGCGTCTCGGGATATACGATAGCATGCGCGAACAGGTGCGCGGGCAGCTGCGTGGCATCGGGCGTTCCCACGCCCCCCGAGATGGGCGGCACCCCGGAGGAGCAGGCCGCATGGGATACGTGCGTGAACAGCTGCGTGGCAGCGAGCAACTGCAATCCCAGCGACGCCGACAAGAGGGCGTATTGCGAAGCGAACGGGGGATGCCCTGTCATTACGGAGCTCGCAGGCGAAAAGGAGGCGTATTGCGCTGGAATTGTGGAAGGGAAAATGAGTGAACTGGATTCCGGAAATATCACTACGGTTGGGGCATTGGGCGAACCCAGTTTCCACGCATTCGGCTATTGCCCGTTCGACCCGTGCGGCTTCCCGATTCCGTACCACCAGGGATGCACCAGTCCCACTATATCCTTATACGGGAGCGGCGTCGGCAGCGGTGTGCCGAACGTTTGCAACACGAGATTATTCGACCCCGGGGACCCCATCTATTCGCAGTTTGATAACGCAAGCGAAATCAACGGCTGCCCGGAAGAGTGCAGGACGCTTGCGCCGCTCAAGCCCGTACTAACTCCGATTCCGATAAGCGCCGGGGGAAGCGGGGAGGCGCCGAGCGCAGGGCAGACGGATCACGGATGCTACGATGCGGAAGTATGCACGGAATTCTACACAAGCGAAAATGAATACTGCACGGATGTCCGCGGATGCATCGAAGGCGGTCCCGACGATAATATGTACACCTGCTGCAGGGACCTGCCTAGCCCGATGCCATGCAAGGAATCAAAGAGGGACTGCCCGTCCCAGTGCATGTGGATAACGAATACCGGGAAGAGTGACCCCACGTGCCCCTATTCATGCCAGAAGTACCGCCCGGACTATTCTGAGCTGGGCCACCCCAAGGACCCCGGTGTGCTGTGGGAGAAAAACCTGTCCAACGAAACCTGCATGTACATAATACCGGACGTGGTTTTCCAGGAGCCTGCGAAATGCAGCGAATGCACTTTTGTGGCCGAGAAGGGGCTCACGTTCAAGCCGCAGATGATTTATGACTGCACTTCTATATGCGGAGGGCTAAACGCGCAAACAATGGGGTATGAAAACCCCGCAACGACCTCCAACAGCCTTGAGGGGTTCATAGGGCCGACCGAGATAAAGTCCGCGGCAAAGCTTGCGCTCCCCGCGTTCATACTCCCGCTGCTGAGCCTTGCGGTCACGCTCATGTTCATAACCACGCTGTCGCCAATGCTTGGCGGAGACATAGACCTGCCCGGGATGATGAGGATGATGCAATGAGGAAACTGCTGCTCGCACTGGCGCTCATTTCGCTTGCCTTCGCCGGGCCGTATGCGTGGCAGAGCCTTGCACTGCTTGCCCTCTTCGCGGGGCTCGGCGTGCTCATAATATTCTATTTGCTGAGCTACGTAGCTGATTCCCCCGAGATGAGGGGGATGGCGACAAGCGAGATGTACCAGCTGTTCATGACCGGAGTGATAATAGCGATATTTGTGGGGGTGGAGAGCTTCAGCACAGCCACCATGGCCGGCATGCTCGGGGGGGCATTTGGGGCGGAAAACAGCCACATAAACTATTCTATAAACGTGACCCAGGGCATGGTGGACTACCAGTGGGGGCAGCTGAAGTCGTTCTCAGGAGTGGTCGGGGACATGGCACAGGTCTCCGCATACAGCGGGCAGTGCGCATTCCTCGGCTTCACTTTCGGGTATAACGGGTGTGCAAGCATCGCTGTGCCCGTCACATCGGGAATCATAGCCGCAAGGGCGATGGCCACCTCGCTGATGGTCCTGGAAAGCCAGCTTGCCCTCCTTTACATGGCAAGGGATTTCTTCTTCCCCATCCTTCTCCCCATCGGCCTGTTCCTCAGGACTTTCCATGTGACGAGGGGGGCTGGAGGGTTCCTGATAGCGATAGCGGCGGCGTTCTATTTCATTTATCCCATAACTATACTCGTTACAAAAGGCGTGTACGACCAGAGCGCCTATGGAAATGTGAAGGCAGCATTCCCTTCGATAAATGCCCCGGCCGACTACGGGTACGCAAACGGGGACTGCGACCCGTATGAGCTGAAGTATAGTTATACTTCTACCATTATAACGGAGTTCAACGATAATGGCCTTGTGGACCCCCTCCTCTCGCATTTCTTCATAGGGGGGCTCCTAACAACCGCGATAAGCCTTCTTGCCGCTCTTTCAAGCGTCAGGGCGCTGACACGAATCTTCGGGACCGAAGTGGATGTGTCCGCCCTCGCGAGGATTGCATAGCATGGTGTGCCCAATAGATTTGAGCTGGGTATATTCCCTTTCCCTCCTCGCACTGGGGGTAACGGCGATTATGATCGGAATGGCCTATGCGCTCGGGCAGGCGCTCTCGAACCCGAGGCTCAACGTGTGGGCAAAGGGGGAGATATTCCAGGTATTCATTTCCGTTTTT
The DNA here is from genome assembly GCA_903920925.1 of uncultured Microcaldota archaeon. Classification (GTDB taxonomy): domain Archaea; phylum Micrarchaeota; class Micrarchaeia; order Anstonellales; family Bilamarchaeaceae; genus CAIXOA01. Next base: position 3,620 of record CAIXOA010000047.1, read on the forward strand.
TTAGTGTTGCTCATACTTTTCCTGAATGACTCTTTCTGTGGCTTCCAGTACTCAAGCCTTTCTGGGCTGTCCTCGGTCGAAACGGCATCTTATACCTCGCCTCCGATTTCCGGAAACGAGCCGGTCTTTGATGCGGCGGAAAAATACCTCATGAACATCGGTGCGTTCGCGAGCGAATCGATGCGCGCGGTGCGCTCGGCAAACGGCCTGATGGAGATTGCGAGCAAGTACAGCAAGTCGCCGTGTGTTCCGCCTGTCGGGCTTTGCCTCCTGGGGCAGAACTCTCTTACGCGGCGGCCTTACTCCGAAGGCACATTGTGGATGCAGATTGGCGGGCTTGCGCTTTATACGGACACCGTATCCTACCTGACGGTGCTGATACAGATTGCATTCATAGAGTTCATCACCTCAAAAGGCATCATGCTCCTCCTTCCGCTGGCGATAATATTCCGCTCTCTACCGTTCATGAGGCAACTGGGCGGGGGCCTTATCGCGATAGGGGTTGCGATATTCCTCATATACCCTGGCCTCCTCGTGGTGGAATCGCTATTCTGGAATCCCAATTCGATGGTCACGACCGACGAGATGAGTTCGCTGCACAGCATGGCCAGCACGACCTGGGGGGAGAGCGGGGGATTCAGCTATTATGGCCATTATGGCTGGAGCTTGGGGGACATAGTTGGCAGTTTCGGGCCGATACTCAAGGCTTCCGCGGTTGCATTCCTGAGCAGCACCTTCCTTTTTGCATTCAACATAATAGCCATAAGCGCGGCGGCGAGGGAATTCGGGAGGCTGTTGGGGCAGGAGGTTGACCTGAGCAGGCTTGCGCAGATATTGTAGGTGGGAATGTGGAATTTGACATAGCGACGGCGTTGAACTCGGGGCTGCTTGCGGGATGGGGGGCCACCAGCACATGGTTCCTTGTCGCAGTCCTGGCCGTGCTTGTGACCGGGATAATACTGGGGCTTGTCTACGCAATCGCGTATGCGCTGAACCTGAACGGGCTGAAGAGGTATGCAATCTCGGAATTTCTTCAGCTGGCGGCGACCGCCATGATGGTCATATTCCTCGTCCTGATGATACAGATGGGGGGCGCATTCGCAGGCACGCTGGTCGGGGGCCAGATAACATGCAAGGGGGCGCCCATCACCGAGCCAATTAATGCCTCGCTGTGCAGGACGAGCGAGAGGCTGGAATACTTCAACAACCTTTTCGACACGATAAAGGGGCTGGACCAGGGGCCCGAGTTCCAATACTATTTCACCGTCACCGCATACGGGGTTCCCATCTACCAAGGGCTCTGGGACAAGACCGTGCACAGGACCGTGGAGACGTACCATTACATAGCGGAAAAAATCGATTCCATAATGATTTCGCTGGATGCGCAGATGTTTGTGCTGAAATACATAAATGAGAACATGCTCGCCGTTTTCCTGCCGCTCGGCATAATACTGCGCGTTTTCAATTTCACGCGGGGCATAGGCGGCTTCTTCATCGCGCTCGCGCTGAGCCTCTATTTCGTCTATCCCGCGGTGCTTTTCATGATGGACTCCACGTTCGGGGCAGCGCCCACGGTGCCGCAGCTTGTGCAGGCGCGCCCGGACCTGTGCAACACGCCCGTATTCGCGGGGATTTCCGTGGGGGCGGCGCCGAGCCAGAGCCTGGCCGGAAGCTCTGCAATGCTTATAAGCATAAGCAACATAACGTCGTTCGTCTCGACAGTTTTCGTAAGGCTTTTCTACGAGAACATGGTTGCGTTTGCAGTGGCGCTTACCGCGATGCGGTATGGAACCTCGATTCTGGGCGGAGAGAGCGGGGTATTCCTGAACATGGTGGGGAGATGGATATGATGGGGCTGGAAAGGATTTGCATCTTTCTTATGGTGGGGGCCGCGCTGTTCCTTGCAGGATGTACCTCGCCGCAGTATTACTCATGCTGCCTTTACGGGCCCGCAATAGATGGGCATACCTGCATTCTCGCAAACGGGACGCCATATGACACTCACGGCTGCGACCCTGACCTCCTCACCTGCAACGTAACCATAGGCGGAAACGAAACAACGCTTCCCATCTGCGCGCAGGTGGAACAGATCAAATGCAATTCCAGCTGCACCGGGATGTTCTGCGGCAGCTTTGACTATGACCCAAGGCCGGCGCCGGAGCCGCAGGCGACGCTGGACACGGGAGCGACATCCAGCGACCTTGGCGGGATGGGCAACGGGGGCAGGTTCGCCCTCTACGGCTCGGAGTGCAGGCTCCTCAACATGAGTTCCGCGGTGATAAGGGCGTCCGCAAGCACCAGGGGGGGCTTCGCGCTGAACTCGTTCAGGTTCGGCGTGGGCAACTCATTCGAGGATTTCGAGCAGGCTTCGATGTATTACCCGCTCACGGACCTAAGCTGCCAGCTCAATCCCATGGGGGAAGTGGACAGGTATGCGAATTACGCCATACCCAACAGGATGGCATCGGGCCAGGCGCTGTGCCAGGGCGAAGAGGGCAGCCACGAATTCACCTGCGCAACGGACTCCAGCATAATATCCTGGAGCTATTACGACTGCGCGACAAGGTGCATGATGGAGGGGGCGGGCTACCCCGCATCCGTGGATGCAAACAACCCGTACCCCACATACAA
>CAIXOA010000048.1 GCA_903920925.1 uncultured Microcaldota archaeon
CTTTTCGTGATTCCCGCGTTTGTGCAGATGTACCTGGGCTATAGCGCAAGCGAGACCGGCTACCTCTTCATGCCCATGGCCTTTGCGATGATGATCGCCGCCCCCATAGGCTCGAGCCTGACCGGAAAGGTCCAGCCGCGTTATGTGATGGCGCTCAGCACGTTAGTTGCGGCGATAGGGCTGTTCCTTTTCCTGGGCCTTGACCCCAGGTCCTCTGCGTTCGACATAATTATCCCGGTATTCGTGATGGCGTTCGGCATGGGCTTCGGCATGTCCCAGCGCACGAACATAATCGCCTCCACCGTTCCTGCGGAGGAGGTGGGAAGCGCCTCCTCCACGCTCGCCCTCGCCCGCAACATAGCGGGCGCCTTCGGCATCGCGCTTTTCGCCACCATCCAGAAGGACGCCATGGAGAACGCCCTGCTCTCCATAGCCAACAACAGCGTGATAAATTCTTTCAGCCCGCTCGTGTTCCAGCAGGCCCTGGCCCTGGTGATAATGAAGGCGCAGATGGTTTCCTACCATGAGATATTCATCTGGGGAGGGTCGATTCTCCTGCTGGGCGCCGTGCTTGCCCTCGCAATCAATGTGAAGGAAACAAAGGGCGGAAAGGAAATATTCGTTGAGTAGCGCCCCGCCCCGTGCAGATATTCATTTAAACATTCCCGGAAAACCATTCCCATGCAATCCAAGAATCTCCCGGACAGGGAACTCATGAAAATGCTCGGTGTGGATGCGAAAACCCTCTCCATGTTCAAGAGGGTGCGCGCGGACGCAATTGCCGAAGCCAAAAGGATGGGAAAAGGAAGGAAAGGGAAACTTAAAGTCCTCGGAATCTCCGGTTCAGCCCGCGACAGGTTCGACACCGCGGCCGAGGATTCCAACTCCGAGGCGCTGCTGAAGGATTGCCTCGCGCATTGCCGGAAAATGGGCGCCCAGGCCGAGCTCATCCCCCTCCGCAAATATGACATCAGATACTGCAAGGCCTGCTACTCCACCACGAATACGCAATGCCACTTCTACTGTTCCTGCTATCCCCGCGGCAAGAACGGCGACGACATGACCAACATCCTTTATGATAAGATAATCGCCGCGGACGCCATAATCTTCGCCACCCCGGTGAACAATTTCAAAATCTCAGCCCTCATGTCCAATTTCATAGACCGTTGCATAAGCCTTGATGGCAGCCTCAAGCCCGCAAACCCCGATGCCCCCAAGGACCGCGAGCTCAATATCAAGCATATGAAATTCATAGAGCTGACAGCGGACCAGAAAATCCCGGGCAGCGGAATGCTCAGGAGATTCCTGGGGAAGGCCGCGGGCATAATCACCACGGGGCACGAGGAGGGCGCCTCCATGGCCATAAGCAACCTCTTCATGGCGCTGAACCAGTTCGGGATGGCCTTCCCGCCGTTCAGCAGCATGTATGCGATGTCTTCAGTTTGCAATTCAACCCATGAAGACAAAAAAATAGTGCTAAGCGAGTGCTACAGGGAAGAAACGGAACTGCTCGCAAAAAATGTGATGCGATGCGCGAAGGCGGCACGCGCGACTAAGCCCACGGACTGGGTTTACGACTACAGGGCGGACTGAGGATTACTCCTCGCCCTTCTTCCCCTTCGTTTTCAGAGGCACAATATTCGCGCCGACCATGTCCGACATCACGTTCACGAGGTTGCTCTTGGAGTCAATCACATACTTGGTCCCGTTTTCGAAAGAGTCCCTGAAGGTATCCAGCGCCTTGAAGGTCTGCGCCTCGTTCTTGAAATATTTCTGGAGCGCCTCGTTCACAATCCGCACGCGGTTCGCTTCGGCAGTTGCCAATCTTTCAATCGCCTGCCCGTGCCCATCCGCCTCGAGTATCTCGCTCTGCTTATTCCCCTCGGCGACTTTTATGAGCGCCCTCCTCTCCCCGTCCGCATTCGTCTCCTGCGCGGTGGCCAAATCCTGCGCCGCAATCTTCTCCTGCTCCGCCTTCACCACCTTGTTCATGGAATCCTGCACGTCCTGCGGAGGCTCGATCCTCTGCAATTCCACCCGCAGCACATCCACGCCGTAATTTTTCGTCTCCGTGTCCAGTATTTCCTCAATCTTTGAGTTGATTGTGGACCTGTTCTCATTCGCCTCCGTGAGCGACATCTGCCCGATCACCGCCCTCAGGGTGGTCTGCGCCAGCGTGGTGAGCTGGCTCTTCACATCGTTCACCTGGTAGAGGGAATTCTCGACGTTCTGTATCCTGTAATAAACCACCGCATCCACAATCGCGTTCAATTTGTCCTTCGTAATAACGTTCTGCGAACCCACATCTATCATCCTCTCCGTGGTGTTCACCTTTATCAGTCTGTCCACGAACGGAATGATGAAGCTTATGCCTGCCTGCGAAGTGTGGCTGTACTTGCCGAACCTCTCCACTACCCCCTTTTCCACGGGCCTCACTATCCGTATGCTCATCGCAACAATCACGATCACTATAAGCCCAAACACATACCACAGCAAATCAAATGCCATATCCTATCCCCAATAACTATGTGCTGTCCTGCTTAAATAGATTTCATTTCTTCCCAAGAACCGCCCTCAGGAAAAGGATGCCCAGCAGCACAAGCCCGCCGTAATCGAACAGCGGGATGAATATGCAGCAGTAGAGCAGCGCGCCGCCTCCCCCGAGGATTGC
>CAIXOA010000049.1 GCA_903920925.1 uncultured Microcaldota archaeon
CGATCGCGAGGCCTTTCTTGGTGTCCATCATACCTACGCAAATCCGCAGGTAGTCGAGACCGGCACATGCACTGGTTCGATCGCCAATGGCGACAATGGATGCGGTGTCCTGCAAGTAAAGATGACCTTGAAGCCCGGTGAGTCGACTGAATTCGCCGTACTGATGGGCATTGGGGCGGGGGGCAAAGAGGGAGAAGCGGGGAATTCGTTGCTGTTGCATTCGGGGCGAAAAAGGGGGAGATGCTGCGGGAACTGGAGATGAAGGAGAATAAATTGGGGCTGAAAAGGGAAGCGGGCTGGGAGGCGGTTGAGAGAATCAGCCTGAGCCGCATTTCCTGAAATATAATCAGACGTAGAAAGCTATTTTAAATGTTTCATTCAGTATATCATTATGGAATTTGGTGCGGCCAGCGCTATTCCTGGGAGATATGCGCATTTGCTTGCGGATGAGGAGCTAGCGGGGAGGCTGGCGTTCAGGATGAGCATTCATTCCATCGATTCTGATGATGAGGGTGCCCTGGCAGCGGAATTCAATTCTTTTCTGAAGGACATTGCGAACGAGAAGAAGCTTGGGAAGCTATGGGAGATGCTCGGGAGGGCGGAGGGAAGCGAAAGGAAGGCTGTGCAGGCCGCATTGCTAATGGGGCTGGATGGATGCGGCGAGAGCGGGCAGCTGGAAGGGCCTGTGGAATTGCTGAGGAGGGGAGATTTGGCCCTGAAAATCAGGAAGGCTGCGGAGAAGGCGCTCCTCGATGGGATGCTTGTTTGCGGCAGGGGGGGCAAGGTTTCCCTTGTTCTTGAGCTGCTCGGGAAAGAGTGGCTTCCGGAAAAGGTGCATGTGAAGGCGATTGAGGTTGCGGGGAAGGGCACATACGTAGATTATGAGAAATACATGGAAACGGTCATTGGATTATTCGGAAAGGAATGGGTCTCGCCGGAATTGAGGGAGTCCGCTGAGATGGCGCTGATTGAATGGGCGATAGACGAGTGCCTGGACAGGGCGGATCCGGAGGATACCGGGGCACTGCTCGGGCTGGATGAGAATGGAATGACCACCAGTAAGAATGTGGACAGGGGGAAGCTGACCTCCCTGGTGCTCGGGCTCGCGGCAAACGAACAAATTGCGGCAGGGGTGCGCGTGAAGGCTGTGGAAGCGGCAACGGCATGCCAGCATGTGGACCGCGATAAGCTGGCGGATGCGCTCGGGGAGGTGATGGAGAAGGAGGTCCCACAGGAGCTGATGGAGGCGGTGCAAAAGGCGCTGGAGGAGTGCGGAGCCCGGAAGGTCGCGCTGGAATGCGCCGGGAAGACCACGGAAGAGCTTGTGGAGATGCGCGCTGCCATCAGGACGGGGGAGAGAAGGTTTGTGGATGAAGCGATATTGGAAAGGTTCGGGGGATGGGCAGCCGGCGGATGCACAGAAGAGCTTGCGGCGATGCTGGGGAGGAAGGACCTCAGCCCCAGGCTTAGGGCGGAGGGGGAAAAGGCTCTCCTCGAGGCGGTGGATGCGTGCGGAAAGGGAGAGAATGCGAATGCGCTCCTGAAACTGCTGAGGGAATGGCTTCCTGAAACGAGGGTGGAATGGCGGGAAAAATTGCATATTAAAGCGATAGAAAACCTGGGAAGGAACCAGGACGTGGACTGCGGAAAGCTGGTTGATGCGCTTGGGGATATTCTTTGCAAGAAGGAGACTCCGCACGCGCTGAGGGAGGCGGCGAAGAAGGCGCTGCCCGGGCAGGTGGAAGAGTGCATAAAGAAAGGGGGGTTATACCTCGGGGCTGCCGCCGGGCTCTTCAAGAAAAGCGGGATACCGTGGGAAATTATAAACAGGGCCATGGAGGCGTGCGCCAACAACGGCCAGTGCACGAAAATTGCTTATCTGCTCAAACGGGGCGACATGCCGAAGGGCAGTTCAAAGATTGCGGAAAGGGTGCTGCTCCAGAGCATAGATTTCTTTGCGAAGGCAGCCGCCACGGAAGAGCCAAAGGAAAGATCAATGATCGGATATGTGGTGCTACTGCTTGAAGAGAAAAAGCTTCCTGGGAGTGTCCACATACGGGCTATTGAGGTGTGCAGAGGTTACAAGAATGTGCACGGGTACCCTTTTGTGGATGCGCTTGGGGAGTTTTTCTCAAATCCGGATGTTACTCAGCCTGTGAGGGACGCTGCTGAAAAAGCGCTTATTGGTGGAGAGCTGAGTAAATGCTTCGTTGCAGGATATTCCGAGCGACTCCACAAGCTGATGAGGGCGGCCGGGCTTCCGGAGAGCGTGAAGGAGAAGATAACGCAGATACTCGTAACGCGCAGGCGCGTTGAGCAGTTGAGCAAGAAGCAGGAGGAGGCGGAGAGAAACGCTTCGAGCACTCCTGTTTCATTAAGCGGGGACCAGGGGTTTGTGGGCTCAAAAGTGAAGCCCCCTTCTTCGGAAAAGAAAGCGGTGGCTCCGGCCGAGAGCGCACCCATTACAAGAATAGTACAGGCAAATGGAAGGAAGCCTGAAAGCTGATTAGGCGGGCGGAGGCGCTTTCTCCTCTTTCTTTATCCCCAGCCTTTCGCGCAGCACGTCCTCATCGATGGGCAGTTCAATCCCAAGAAGCTTGTGGATGAAGAGGAACATCTCTATTATCCTGCTGGGCTCGGTGGTGGTGAGCGCGGCCATCTCCTTCAGGCTCATATCTTTTCCGATAAGCTGGTAGAGAAGGACGCCCTCCCTCCCGTATTTCTTGTATACGGAATAACCATCCTCGCCGTATTTCCTGCGGATGTCCTCGCGCGCGGAGGGCTTGAGCATTACCGCTTTCAATTCCTGGAGGAACTTTAGGAGGCCATATATTTTGTAGAGCGGGAGCTTGAGCTGGAGCGTGAGGTCGACCACGTCCCTCTTCCCGTCCATCAGCTCGAACGCCTTCACGTACTCCTTCCCGAATTTCAGCATCACCTTTGCCTTTGCCTGGATTTCCGCGATTATGTCCCTGGTGGCCTTGGTTGGGATGTCCAGCGATATGGCAGCAAGCTCCTTGTCCGAAATCTGGGCGGCGAGCTCCGGCTGCTCCTCCACCATGGGCGAAAACATCGTCTTTGGCGCCTGGGAGGCGCCTACGGGCGGCCTCAGCTGGGGGCCGATTGGCGGCGCCATCCCTGGCGGTGCGGCCCCGGGCGGAGCCATCGGCGCGGCTGCGCGGGGGGGCGGCGGAGGGGGGGCGCGCCTGCGCTCGGGGTGCTCCAGCCTGATTATGCCCTTCTTCTCCATGAAGTCCAGCATCTCTATGAGCTGGGCCTCGGTCACGCCACACTCGCGCATTATCTGCTCGGCGGTGCGCTGGCCGTCTATGAATCCGTAAACCTTGAGCCCGACTTCCCCATACTTTTCCTTTATCGCCTTCTCGGAAGGCGTGAGGTATTCCTCCTCTTCGGGCGGCACGGGAGGCGCCGGGGCAGAGGGGGGCGCACGGGGGGGCGGCGCGATTTCCTCGGGAGGGGCGCGCGGCGGCGCCCTCGGCGCAACGCGTGGAGGGGCTGCGGGGGGCTTCTTCTCCTCCTCGAATTCTATCGGCTTTATCTCTTCTTCTTCCTTTTCCAGCTCCGGTTCTTCCTCTCGGGAAGTTTCCTCTTCCCGGGTTTCTTTCTCCTCCTCTTTCGGGGGCTTCGGCTTTTCCTCCGGAATCTTTTCCTCCCTGCCCATCTCTTCCTCGCTTATGGGGCGGATTTCCCCGCCAGCCCCGCGGGGCTGGAGCCTGGGTGGAATCTTTGGTGGCGCGGCGGGCGGGGCCCTCGGCGGCAAAGCAGGGGCGGAAGGCGGCTTGCCTGGTGCAAGGGGCTGGATGCTTATGGAGGGGCGCGTAGCAAATCTCGGCGGGGCCGCGAAAGGCAATTCCTCTTTCGGAGGCGCCTTTGGAACGGGCTTCTCCTCTTCTTTTTTCGCCTCCTTCTTTTCCTCCTTTTTGGGAGCCTTCGCCTCCCCGGCCTCGAGCTCGACCATGCCCGCCTTTTCCATGAATGAGACCATTTCCGCAAGCTCCTCCGGAGGGACGCCGGATTTTTCCGAGAGCTCGGCGCCGGAGATTCCCTTCCTCGTGATGGCCTTGTAGACCTTGAGGCCCGGCTTCTTGAACCTCTTCAAAACCTTGTTCTGGTTCTTGAACTTCTGGACCGCGCTCTCCTCGGCCTTTTTTATTATGTAGTCTAAACCTTCCGCGCCTGCCATTGAATATCTCCGATAGAGTTTTCTGCGCAACGTTTAAAAATGTGCTTTTTAAAATAGGGCTATGGAATTCGACGAGCTCCTCATCAGCACGGGTGTTGACTCGCTAATCAAGCTCATCGAAGAGAGGAAGAGAATCGAATTGTCCATGGCCTCCAAACTGCTTGGCATCCCGACCGCGACGGTCGAGGACTGGGCGCACGTCCTGGAGGAGGAGAAAATCATACGCATAGAGTACAAACTGACGGAAGTCAATCTCGTCTGGGTGGCGCCCGGCGTTGAGGAGGTCAAGGCGGAGAAGGCCGAGTTCACTAGGAAGAAGGCGGCGCTCGAGGACGAATTGCGCAGGCTGGATGCGGTGCAGGCGAAGGGGAAGGACGACCTCCGCCAGCAGGCGGAGAGCATGGAGAAGATGTATTCCCATTTCGAAGAGAGCTTCAGGAGCCTTGAGGAGCTTTCCAGGCAGATACAGGGCGTGGGCGAGCGGAGGGGCGAAGTCTCCAGGCAGACCGTGGACAAGGCGGAGGAGCTCGCGGAGAGGATGAAGGAGGTGCGCGAGTCCGTAGGCCTCCTTGAGAAGCAGCTGCAGGAGCACAAGAAGGTCTTCGAGAAGGAGGGCATCGGGAGCAAGGTTGAGGACCTTGCGGCATACAGGGCGCACATAACCCAGCTGGAAGACCGAGTGAACGAGGTGCTCAGGAGGGCGGACGAGGCGGTGAAGAGGGCGCCCAGGGGCGGGAAGGCGGAGGTGACGGGCCTGGAGAAGGACATGGAGAGGCTCGAGGGGGAGTACAAGAAGATACGGGACGACTCCACGGCGGTGAAGGAACTCATTGATGAATTCAGGCAGAGCGCGGAGGTCCTGCAGACGGTCCGCGAACTGATGAAGAACGTCTCGGACAGCTCGGGCTCGGTGAAGGGCCAGCTGGAGAAGGAATATTCCATGCTGGAACGGCTGAAGGCGGACATCCCGGGAATCGAGAAAAACCTCAAGGCCGACCTGGACCTGGTGGCGCAGTATGAGGACGCACTAAAAGTGGCGCACGACGTGATGGAGAGGCTTCCGGAAAAGGAGGAGCTCATAAGGCACGTGGGCGAAATCGAGGAGAGGGAGGATGAGCTGGTAGCGGAATTCAAGAAGTTCGAGAAAAACATAAACGCGGTGACGGGCAACGTGCTCTCGTTCGGGGAGATGGTCGCCGAGCTCACGAAGCTGAAGGAGGAGGTGGAGGGGGTAAGCAAGGCGATGGCGAAGGAATCAGGGGAGGTGTTCTCCACGCTTGAGGAGGAGACCGCCACCTACAACACGTTCCAGAAGATAAAGATGAAGGCGAAGCTTTCCATCGACCAGTATCTTTCGCAGATGGGGAAGATAAAGGAGGAAAGCGATACGGTATCGGCGCAACTGGAGTCCCTGCGGAAGGACACGAACAGGAAATTGGGCGATGTGGCCGAGGCGATGGGAAGCGAGAACGTGAAGAAGGCCGTGGAGCTCCTTGACGAGCTTGAGGAGAAAAAGAAGAAAATAGAGGACGTGAGGGCGCTCATACTGGATTTGAACCAGAAGAGCGAGAGGATAGAGAAGAACATACGCATACTCATGAAGGAGGCGAACCTCATCTCCCTCAGGGAGGGGGGGCCAACCCCCAGGGAAGCCGAGGAGAGGGGCGAGCGCATCCGGCTCACTTCGCAGGAGCAGGACGAATTCGAGAAGAAGCGCAAGGAATTAAAAGACCTGATAAGGAGATTATGGGATGTAGGATAGCCGAAGTAAATATGATATTGGTGAGGGCATGGAAAACGGGGACAAAAAAGAGGAAGGAATCAAGGAGATAGTGAGCAGGTTCAAGGAGAACGAGGAAGCGGAGTACATAATTCCCACGCCCGTGGGGCGCCCGAAGGCGGCGCCGCAAAAGGGCGGCGAGGGGATTCTTGACACGTATTCGTTCCTGAGCGAGAACATCCCGGTGGAGGTCACCATCGAGATGAAAAAGGATTTCGTGCCGATATACAGCATCTCCATCCCGGGGATAGCCGGGGGGACGAAGCTGCTCCTTGAGACGAAACTGAGGGGGGAGCTAATTGCGGAGGTGAAGCTGGACATCACGGAAATCCTTGACCCGAAGAAGGTGCCGTTGGTGAAGGCGAAATTCGAGGAGGCGGCGGCGAAGGTGCTCAAGAAGAACTTCCCCATGCTTCCGGAGGACAAGCAGAGGATCCTTGCCTCGTACCTGGTGCAGAACACCCTGGGGATGGGCGAGCTGGAACCTCCTCTGCACGACGACCTGCTGGAAGAGATTGCGGTGAACAATGCCAACGACCCGGTCTGGGTGTTCCACAAGAAATACGGATGGTGCAAGACCAACATAAGGCTCAAGGACGAGGAGCAGATTTACGACTACTCCTCGCTGGTGGCGAGGAAGGTGGGGAGGCAGATAAACACGCTCACCCCGTTGCTGGACGCGCACCTGCCCAGCGGGGACCGTGTGAACTCTACGCTCTTCCCGGTTTCCAACTTCGGGAACACGCTCACGATAAGGAAGTTCTCCAAGAACCCCTGGACGATTACGAACCTCATACGGGGCCAGACCATAACCCCGGAAGTGGCGGGGATGATCTGGATGTGCGTGCAGAACGAGCTTTCCCTCATCGTGTCCGGTGGGACGGGAAGCGGAAAGACTTCCTTCCTGAACGCGATGGCGGGGCTGATTCCCGCGAACCAGAGGATAGTGAGCATAGAGGATACAAGAGAGCTCACCTTGCCCGCGTTCCTGCACTGGGTGCCCATGGTGACGAGGGAGGCGAACCCGGAGGGGAAGGGCGAAATCACCATGCTTGATTTGATGGTGAACGCGCTGAGGCAGAGGCCGGACCGCATAATAGTGGGAGAAGTGAGGCGGCAGAAGGAGGCCGAGGTGATGTTCGAGGCGATGCACACCGGCCACAGCGTTTATGCGACGTTGCACGCGGATAATACGGAGCAGACGATTTCAAGGATGACGAACCCGCCGATAAACGTACCGCCGGAGATGCTGGATGCCCTGGCGGGCATAGTAGTGCAGTTCAGGCACAGGAGGTTCAACCTCAGAAGAACCCTGGAATTCGCGGAGGTCTACAAGAACGGAAAATACAACATAGTCTACAGGTGGGATGCGAAGACCGACAAGACGCCGAGGGTGGGGAAGCTCACTAGGATTGCGGATCTGCTCAACCTGTACGCGGGGCTCACCGAAAGGGAAATCGAAGAGAACGTCTGGGAGAAGGTGGACGTGCTCAACTGGATGGTGAAGAACGGCTACGAGTCCGTGAACGAGGTGGGCTCGATAGTCTCCAGGTATTACGTGAACCCGGACGAGATAATGGCGAGCGTGAAGAGGAACGAAAAGTGGGTGTTCTGAAGGATGGAATTTGCGGAAGCCGTGGAGCTCGTGCGCAGGCTGGAGGAGAGGGCGCTAGAATATGAGCTCCCGGAAGCGCACGCGAGGGCGAGGAGGAGGATAGAGTTCTCCCCCCAGGAATACTCGGACATGAGCTATGCCGAGGC
>CAIXOA010000050.1 GCA_903920925.1 uncultured Microcaldota archaeon
CTCGTCCTTCCTGTGAATCCGCAACACGTCGCCGACCTTTGCCCCCAGCGCAGAAACAGCGGCATCGTCCGACAATATCCTCGGGAGCATGCTCTCGTCTATTTTGAATTTCTTAAGCAGCTCCTGCTTGTCCTCCTCCTTCATTATCTCCATCTTGGGCACAAGATGGTGCTTTAATACGTCGACATTTGGCTTTTCTTTCTTCAAGGACACACCCGGGCGGCTAGGCTGCCTGACAAATCCATAGGTAATGGATAAGGCTGGCAGTGGCATTTCATTTTAATAAGATGAGTTTATAAATATTCCCTACGCGCGCGTGCAATAATAATTTAAGGTGCATATGCCGCTCCACGCAACTTGTCAAGCAGCCTTTTCGCCAGGTCCGGCACGAAATGGCAGTTCAGCATGCCGTGCCCATGGTCTGCGAGCTGGGCAAGCTCGTCCCTGCGCCCGTGCTTATAGAGCACATTTACGGCATGCCGCGCCGTCCTCTCATGGAGCGTCATCCCGGCGACGTCTTTTATGTCCCCGAACCGCCCCCTCTCCGCCAGCCGGTCAACAGCCGCCACCCCTTCTTCAGGCCTGTAGTATGCCGTATTCTTCAGCCGGTCGTTCTCCTTCCTTTCCCTGCGGCCATCACTCCACCGCGTGAGCCCTTCCCACAGCCTTGAATGCCATCTTTTCTGCGGAGCCGCATTTCCGCCCGCGATTTGCCTTGCGAAATCCTGTGCCATCTCAGCACCCATCCCCGCCTCTGCCCTGCTCCGGTTCCGGCACATGGTCCCCAAGCATCCTGTCCAGCTCCCTGCCGTATGCCCCTCCAAGCCTCGCGGCCATCGTCCTCACACTCTTCGGGTCGAACTCCTTGAAGTGCCTTTTGACTATCGAGCAAATCGCCATCTCGGCAACCCCGCACACCGCCGGGCTCCGGTCGCTCAGCGCCATCTTGAGATACCTTATTGCGCTACGGTCTCCCTCCTGCCCCAAAATCAGCGCCGCGTTCGCCCTTATGCTGCAGTCCGAATTCGACAGCGCTTCTATAAGCACCGGCATCCCATCCTTGCCCATCCCGTAAAGCTCTTGTATCGCAATGTAAGGCATCTTATCCATGGGGCTGTTCAGCCAGCGGATGAGCCTTTCCACCTTCACCTCAACAGACTCATTCTTCACCCTTGCGAAAGCCTTCCCGCCAGCGGGCTTCCCTGCCGCCACATCCCCGTTTTCCCTTCGTGTTGTTTCAGTCATGTCAGCACCCCATCCCCGCCCGATTCCGGGCCGCCACTCTCCAATATCCCCAGCAACTCCCGCGCATAGGCGGCAACCCTCTCGTCGGTTGCGTGTCCGGCAACCCATTTCAGTTGCACCCCGGCGCCCATCGTTTTCAGCTGTTGCACCGCATGCATGGCGACAAGCTGGTTCCTGGCCCCCAGCGCAACTTCCGAAACCAGCTCAAGCGGAAACACCTTCTCATCCCCGTTCATGCCCCCCATGCTTACGAGCTCTGAGACAGCCCTCGCCCCCGCCCAATAGACCGGGCTTTCCTCTCCTATGAATTCAAGTATCCTGTCAGCATCCTTGCAGTATTTCCTTTCCATCCCCTCCGGTCCGGCTATCACGCCCTCTCGCAGGGCCTTCACAAGCAGGGTAGACGCGGTCCCGGAGACATCCCGGTTCTCCCTCCCGTACTGCACAATCGCCAGCCAGAGCTTCTCCGTCGCCAAATCCTGCAGGTATCCCCTCTTCCTTTCGCGCGTCGGCTCCCAGAATGCCTTCGCAAACCCGCCCTTCGCCCCCGCGCCCTTAGCCTTCTCGTTCTTCACAACCGGCTGCTGCATGCACATATTTCACACCCTCAACTTCTATGTGCGCAAATATTTATAATCAGCAACGCATTCGCAGCAGTTATTCTTTTAAGCTGTGCGCAAACAAATCCCATGGATGGACAAGGAAACAAAAGCGAGCCTCGTCGCCTGGCTCATCAACATCGTGCTTTTCGCGGTGAAGATAACAGCCGGAATCCTCTCCGGCTCCCTCGCCGTCCTTTCGGACGCGTTCAACTCCCTCACCGACATAATCTCTTATCTCATAATTTTCATGGCGGTCAGGTTCTCGAGGCAGGCTCCGGAC
>CAIXOA010000051.1 GCA_903920925.1 uncultured Microcaldota archaeon
CACGAAATCCAGCACCCACTGGAGGGGCTCGCCCGCTTCCAGCTCGTTCAGCAGGCCCATGCGCAGCATCCCCGCGCCCAGTTGCGTTTCCCCGTATGGATGGGCGATTCCAAGCGCAAGCTCGTCCGCCGCCCGCATCTCTGCTATGCGCTCAAGCACCGTCTTCTGTTCCATTACCGGGGCCATCCCGGGGAATTGCCTCACCAGCCTGTCCTTCGTCATGCCGTAAAAGGAAAGGGCAGCCTCCATGTTCCGGAAATAGATGTTGAGGTGCGGGCCGTTGGAATCGTCGGGATTTTTCCTCGGTAGCGTGAGCTCTATGGAAGGGATTTTGAGAATGCCGCATATGGCCTCCAGCTCCGCAATCTTCCTTATGTGCTTCGGGATCACGTGGTTGTGGTAGCCGGTCGCGTCTATGTCGTAATGCCAGAGGAGCATCTCGCGGATTATGTTTCTCCTGGAAGAGGCGCCGTCGTCCTTTCCCTCGTTCTCGCCCCAGTGGCCGTGCGGGACCACGAAGCGGGCGTTGGGGTCCTTTGCGCGCTGGACCAGGGAGACTTCTTCCTGCACATCTTCAACCCATGCATCCCCGGCGCGGAACGAGGAGCGGCGGCACATCAGCTCGTGCTTTGAGAGCGCTTTTCCGCCCTCGCCCTTCGATGGGTCGGTGAAGAGAACTTTTGTCCTGCCAAAAATAGTGGTTTTGATGAATACGCAGAAATTGGAGTCCGGGGAGTTCAGGCCGCGGTTGAGGATTATTTCTCCCCTATTGCATATGCGGGGGTCGTCTATTATTCCGAAGCCGAGGCGCTGAAGCTCGTCAACGAGCTTCTGCCTCCTCTCGATGCCCCTCTGCTGGAGGGAGCGGAAGATTCCCACATGCCCACCAACGTATATTTATGTGGGGTAAGCTATATAAACGGGTTGTGGGCTTGGGTGCAAAAATCAGGATGATATTTTCTTCCAGAGCTCCCTCTTCGCCTTCTCGGAGATGCTCTGGTCCTCCTTGAAGAACTTCAGGAAGAATTCGCGGAGCAGCTCGTTCGTGCGCGCCGCATCCTTCTTCTTCGCCAGTTTCATGTGCTTTCCCGCCTCGGGGCTGTCCAGGAAAAGGTAGCACAGGGCAATCAGGAACAGGGAATCGGCGTCTTCGGAGATTTTCAGTGCGTGGTGGAGGTCCTCTATCGCTTCCTCGAATTCGAAAAGCTCCATGTGCACGGATGCCTTCGCCCGGTAGTATTTTGCCTCACTCTTTATCTGGATTGCGCGCTCGAAGCACTCCGTCGCATATTCCAGCCTGCCCTCGTGCTGGGCGACCATGCCCATGAGGAACCAGGATTCGGGGTCCCACTTGGTCTTCTTGAGCGTGTCCTTCGCGCGCTTCCGCAATTCCTCCCTTTTCCCCGCGCGGAGGAGGGCGAGCGTTTCCTCCATGCGGGCATATTTCCATTAGGGATTTAAAACGGTTGTTGCGGCTATATGTATGCTAGCCCCGTCGTCTAGCGGTCAAGGATAGCGGGCTTTGGACCCGTTGACACCGGTTCGAATCCGGTCGGGGCTAAAACCTTCAAGCCCGATGTATGGGCATGCCCTTAAGTCCGATATATGGACGCAAGGGCATGGAGCGAGGTTTTACTGGAGAAAGAAAGAAGGAACGACGGAAGAGTGGAGGGTTTATAAACCCTTTCCGAGTAATATATGTGTGAGAAAATGGTTATGAAAGAGAGAGAAGCGCGAGAAACCTCCATTGGAGTGCCTGTGCCCACTGAAACCCATGCGGAAAAGGAGGCAGTCATACCCATAACCGCGAGGCAGGTTGATTATTCTACTTATTCGATAGAGAAACTCAGGGAGAGCGTGACGGCGATGGAGCTCGACCACCACAATTTCCCGACTCCTTTTGAGGCGTCCGCTTATACGCACACTGCGGAAAAGTGGGAGCGCCTCCCGATAAACAGGGACCACAGCTCCGCAAGGCACGACCCGATAGGAAAGCTCTTTGAAAACCTGAAAACCGCTTGTTCTGAAATCTGATTTATTCCATCTCTATCGTGGATGGGGGCTTGTTAGTAATATCGTAGACGACTCTTCCCACGCCCATTATCTCGTTGGTAATCCTTGTGGAGATGGTGGAAAGGACTTCGTACGGGATTTCTGAAAAGTTGGCGGTCATCCCATCGAGGCTCCGGACCGCACGGACAATCACCGTGTATTTGTAGATTCTCTCGTCTCCCGCGACGCCCACGGTCTTGGAAGGCAGGACTGCTGCGAAATACTGCCATGGGCGCTCCATTTTCTTTTCCGCGGATGCGCGGTCCAATTCTTCCTCCACGATGAAGCATGCGCCTTTTACAATCTCCAATTTCTCACGTGAGATTTCCCCAACTATTCTTACCGCGAGGCCGGGGCCGGGGAAGGGCTGCCTTTCGAAAATGTAAGCCGGGAGCCCCAATTCTTTGCCCAGCATTCTTACCTCGTGCTTGTAGAGTTCGCGCAGGGGCTCGCATAATTTCAGTTCCATATCCTCGGGGAGCCCTCCAACATTATGATGGGATTTTATCGTCTGCCGCCCTCCGCCGCCGCTTTCTATCCAGTCCGGGGCAATCGTTCCCTGGATGAGCACCTTTACCTTTTCCTTTTTCGCAATCTCCTCGAATACGCGTATGAATTGTTCGCCGATTATCTTTCTTTTTTCTTCAGGATCGGAAACTCCCTCCAGCTTTTTTATGAAGCGCTCGCTCTCGTTTGCGATTCGGATGGGGATGCCAACTTTTCCCGCCGCCTCCTTCACCTGCTGCGCTTCATTTTTGCGCATGAAGCCGTTGTCCACGAACACGGCGACTAGCTGGCTGGGGATGGCCTTGGCCGCGAGCGTGGCGGCGACCATGGAATCCACTCCGCCGGAAACGGCGATTATGCATCTCTCCTTCCCTACTGCCTTCCGTATGTCTTCCACCGCCTGCGGGATGAATTTCTTAGCGTCAAAAGCCATGGATGGATTTCGTGGAGTTATTTTAAATAACTCACGGTCAAAAGTGGTGCATGCGCATTATCGCGGACCTTCATCTCCATTCAAAGTATTCACGCGCTACCAGTGGAAACTCGGATTTGGAGGGTTTGAGCGAATGGGCGCAGATTAAGGGGATTGGATTGCTGGGGAGCGCGGACTTCACGCATCCGAAATGGCTCGGCGAATTGAAGAAAAAATTGAAGGACGAGGGGGAGGGGATTTTCTCCTACAAGAATACGAAATTCATGCTTACGACGGAAGTGAGCAACATATTTTACCGGAAGGATGTGAACAAGAAAGTGCATAATCTCCTGTTTGCCCCGTCGCTGGAAGTGGTGGGGCAAATCTGTGAAGGGCTGAAAAGATTCGGGAAACTGGAAGAGGACGGGAGGCCCATGCTCAACCTGGACATCATCGAGATGATGGAGATACTTCATGGCATATCGCGCGAAGTCTACGTCATACCGGCTCACGCTTGGACGCCCTGGTTCGGGGTGTTCGGCTCCAAATCCGGGTTCGATTCGCTGGAAGAGGCGTTCGGGAAATATGCGAAGGACATTTTTGCATTGGAAACCGGATTGTCTTCCGACCCGGCGATGAACTGGATGCTGAGTTCCCTTGACAGGATTACGCTAATCTCCAATTCGGACTGCCATTCGCCGCAGAAACTGGGGAGGGAGGCGAATGTTTTCGAGTTGGAGAAATTGAGCTATAAGGCGGTTATGGATGCGATCAAGACCAGGAAGGGATTCGTGAAGACTTATGAGTTTTATCCCGAGGAAGGGAAATACCACTGGGACGGGCACAGGGACTGCAAGGTCTGCCTTTCGCCCGAAGCATCCATGAAGATTGGGGACATGTGCCCGGTGTGCAAGAAGAAGATGACCATCGGGGTGCTGCACCGCGTCGAGCTGCTCGCGGACAGGAAAGAGGGGTTTGTGCCGCCGCACTCCGTTCCGTTTACGCGGCTTATCCCACTAATGGAGATTATTGCCTCTGTGCGGGATGCCGGGGTGGGCACGAAGGGGGTGCAGGAGGAGTATTTCAAATTGGTTAATTACTTTGGGAATGAGTTCGCGGCGCTGGAAGCGCCGGAGGAGAATCTCGTCCTTGCTTCGGACAAGGTCCTGGCGAAGGCGATTGTGAATGCACGGGAAGGGCGGGTTTACTGGAAGCCCGGGTATGACGGAGTCTTCGGGGAGATGAGATGGGAGAAGCCCAAAGAAGACCCGAAAAGCCAGAAGAGCCTGATGGACTTCTGAAGCCATCTTCTTTTTTAATCGTTTTCACATAAGTCTACCCCATGGAACTTCACGAGAGAATATATGAGCTGGCGCTCACGCGCTCTTTTTTCTACCCCTCACATGAGATTTATGGGCAGGTCTCCGGCTTCTATGACTACGGGCCGACGGGATGGCAGATAAAGAGGAGGCTGCAGGCGCTCTGGAGGAGGATGTTCATACAGGAGGAGGGTTACCTTGAGGTGAAATCCTCCATCGTTACTCCGGAAATAGTATTGAAGGCGAGCGGGCACGTGGAGGAGTTCACGGACCCGGTGGTGGAGTGCGAGAAGTGCCACACCAAAACCCGCGCGGACCACCTTGTGGAATCCAAGATGGAGTTCAAGTGGGACGGAAAGCTGGAGACGCTCACCGCGAAGATAAGGGACAATGACATCAAATGCCCTTCGTGCGGGGGGCGATTGTCGGATGCGTTCGCCTCCAATTTGATGTTCCGCACGGGAATTGGGGCGAACCAGGAGACCGCCTATCTCCGGCCGGAGACGGCGCAGGGGATATTTACCGCGTTTCCGCGCCTGTTCCGGAACCACGGGGCGAAATTGCCCCTCGCGGTGGGGCAGGTGGGGAGCAGCTTCAGGAACGAGATTTCCCCGCGGAGGAGCCTCGTGCGCATGCGCGAGTTCACGCAGATGGAGCTGGAGTATTTCTTCAACCCGAAAGTGCCCACGATTGGGGGATTCGATGGGGTGCGGGACAAGAAGGTGAGGATTCTCACGCGGGAGGCACAGGAGAAGAACGATGCGCCCAAATTGATGAGCGCCGGGGAGATTGTGGAGAGGGGGATTGCGAACGAGATTATGGCGTATTTCCTCGTGAAGGAATGGGAGTATTATACTATTGCGGGCCTTAATCCAGAGGCGATGTGGTTCAGGCATTTGAGGGCGGACGAGACCCCGCACTATTCCCGCAGCAACGTGGATTTGGAGGTGGAGACTTCCCATGGGATTGTGGAGATTGCGGGAAATGCGTATAGGACTGATTATGATTTGGGCAGGCATGCGCAATTCAGCAAAAAGGATTTGAGCGTATTTTCCGAAGACACGAAAGAGAAAGTCCTGCCGCACGTGGTGGAGGTTTCCATGGGCGTGGATAGATTGTTCTTCTGCATGCTGGAGCATTCCTTCAGGGATAAGAGCAAGGAGAAGGAGTGGGAGTGGTTTGATTTCGCGCCTTCGGTTGCGCCCTATGACCTTTGCGTATTTCCCCTGATGAAGAAGGACGGATTGAAGGAGAAGGCGAAGAGCGTCGTCTATATGATGAGGGAGGCGGGGCTGGAGGCGTTCTTTTCCGATTCCGGGAGCATAGGGAGGAGGTATGCGAAGGCGGACGAGATTGGGGTTCCTTATGCGGTTACTATTGATTATCAAACTTTGGAAGATGATTCCGTAACCATACGGTTTAGGAACGACGGGAAGCAGGAAAGGGTTGCGGTTGAAAAATTGGTGGAAAAGATAAAGAAATTAAAGAAGGAAGGTAGATTAGTATTGGGGTGAGGAAATGGGGGAAATGGACAGGATTACTATAAGTGACATTCTTACCGAGTATGCAATGGTAGGAATGACTATGGAAGCAGGAGACATTACGGAGCAGGAAGCTTTCGCCCGGTGGGGGCGGTTTGAGGATAAATGCCTCACTGGATTGATTGCCGGGAAAGCTGATGAGAAAACTCTAACAGAGGCGAGGAGGCAACTCGCAATTGGGAGAGCGGCAATAGCAGCCGACGCAGCCAGAATAAGGGTCGAGAGCGGAAAAAGCAATGAAGACCTGCTGGTGGAAGACGTCAGGATGGGAAGGGCGAACCTTGATAATGTCCTGGCGAGGCTGAGCTTTTACCAGGAAGTTGACCTAAGAGCCCAGGTTGGCAAAACGCCGAGTCCCGGACTGGTGCAGGCCGTGAGGAGCCGCGATGCAGCCCTCATTGAACGGCTCAGGGCGGCTGCCGAGGAATTCAAGGCAAGCGGGAGCAGATTCGTAAAGGACGATAGGAAGGCGAGGATGGAAGGGGCTGGTGCGCCCCAGAAAGGTAAATTAGTATTGGGGTGAAGAAATGGTTGAACACGAAGCTTTGGAATTGATACGGCTTGTGAAGGACGGAATAGTGGAGAAGGATGAGGCTTTGGCCAGATTGGCGGAGATTGAACAAAAGGAGGCTGCGTACTGGCGGGGAGGAGTACAGTATAAGATTCATGGCGAGGAGCTCATTAGGAGACTGACCAACGCCTACGCCGCCCTGAGAAAAGAGGTGGATGGTGCAACTGTAACAGAGATGCCCGTGGTGCTTAAGACATACCTAGACATCATACGGAAGGGGATGGGAACTCTGACAAGAAACCAGGAACATATTGCAAAGGCGGAGGAAACCTATTTTGACAAGGCGAAAAAGGTGATGGGGCCGGAGTGGAAGCCGGGTGAAGCGACCGTAGCGCGCATGAGGGAAAGATTCGCGAGTATACGGGAGGCAATGGATACAATCGCGACCGGACCGGGCCCCACGAGCGACTATTGGAGCAGATTAGTAGAGCAAGTCCGGACCGGAGAGATGACACTGAAATGCGCTAAAGAACAGCTGGCAATCCATAAGGAAGATGATTTCAATTTCCTGGTCGGCAAGGGCAAAGTGACGCTTGAGCCGTGGGCAATCGCATCCGTCGCTGAGAACGTGAGGGTTCATCGTCAGAGCGTGGAAGCGCGGTTTGAGGCAGCGGCAATGGAGTTCGCCACTGCTAGCAGATTCCTGCGGGGAGATAGAAGGGCGAGGATGGCAGACGGTGCCGTGGCTCAGGGAAAGAAAATGGAAAAAATGGAAAGAGTGGGAATGAAATAATCTATTCCTTTATCCCAAGCGCATCTTTCGCCAGTGCGAGGTGCGCCTCCACCGGCTTTATCGCCACTTCCGTGAAGGCGTGGTCTGTTTTTCCGAGGATGTAGACGCTCTCCAAATCAACTTTTCTGTTGGAAAGCTTGCGGGTTATCTTTCCCAATTCACCGGGCCTGTTCGCCATCTGTATTACGAGGATGTCGGCTATCGTGATGTTCCGGATGCCCGTAATCCTGTCCAGCGACTTCTTCGCGGATGTCGGATCCCTGGTCACGAGGCGGAAGACCGCGTTCGTTCCCTGGCCGTAGGCGGCTATCGCCTCTATGTTCACCCCGGAACCACCGAGCGCCTCGGCGATGCTCGCGAGCGTTCCAATCCGGTTTTCCACGATTACGGTTATTTCCTTCATGGGACCCACCTTATGAGTATTATTAGCGGGAGGTGGATTTGAACCACCGATCTTTACCCCAACAACCGAATTGCTCGGTTAATGTCTGGGTTTCCGATGGCTCGAAGCCATTATGAGCCCAGCGGGCACTCCAAGCTACCCTATCCCGCTAATACCGGAAATTAGGTGGGAATAGTCTTTTATAGGTATGTCGCACCGGAAGGAAACCTGATGCTGA
>CAIXOA010000052.1 GCA_903920925.1 uncultured Microcaldota archaeon
AGCAGTAGCACAAATGCCACTGTGGCCCATAGCGCTGCCCTGGGGAGGTGCTGGCGCATTGCGTTTGTTGCAAAGAGAAGATTTATAAATATTTCCTCCCTCCCGGCATTCGATAAAAGCAAAAAATTTCAAAATGGATGGAGAAGGTGATATTACTGCACCTGCATCCGGAGTTCATCGCCTTGGATGCGGTTTCCCGGCGAAACGGTTTAAATCATCACCACGGAAAGCGATGGGGGTGGACGTATGGCATATGGGCAGAAGAATTTTGACGGGATTTTGGGCCTTGAGGGATTTAGCGATGCGCTGCTGAAGAACCATTTTGGGCTGTATGGAGGATATGTGGCGAATACGAATAAGTTGGCGGAGATGCTGGCTGCGATGGCGAAGGAGGGGAAGGCGGGGACCCCGGAGTATGCGGAGCTGAAGAGGAGGTTTGGCTGGGAGTTCAACGGGATGAGATTGCATGAGCTTTATTTTGGGAATATGAAAAAAGGAGGGGCGAAGCTGAAGGAGGGAAGCCCACTGCATAAGAAAATAGTGGAGGACTTCGGCTCCTATGAAAATTGGGAAACGGACTTCCGTGCTACGGGCGGGATGCGCGGGATTGGATGGGTTATACTCTATTATGATAAGATTGGAAAAAAGCTGTTCAATACCTGGATTAACGAGCATGATGTCGGGCATCTTTCGGGATGCGTTCCCCTGCTTGTGATGGACGTGTTCGAGCATGCGTTCATGCTGGAGTACGGAAAGAAGCCGGACTACATAAACGCGTTCATGAAGGCGGCGGACTGGGAGGCGGTTGGGAAACGATTTAGTTGAATAGAAGTTGTACCCCATTCTCATACGTTTGCCTGATATTTCACGTATAATTACATAAATACACACATTTATAAAGTGTCCTGGAGAGAATATTATCATGGTGGCGGCGGATAATCCTAAAGCCGATAATCTTGCAGAATCGCTGGATTATTTCGACGAAGAGGAGAGATACTTGGGCAGGGCCCCAAGAAAAGAGGTCCACGAAAAGGACCTCATAAACCGCCATGTTGCTTTTCTTGTGCTCAATCAAAAAGGCGGGCTACTGCTCCAGTTGCGTGCAAGGGATAAGAAAGACAATCCAAATACCTGGGACAAGCCTGGAGGCCACGTCCCTTCTGGAGAGGATTATTCGGCAAAAGAGATTCTTGAGGAAGTATGTCATAACGTACTGGGCACAGTGGTTAGGATGGTTTCCTTGCCTCAACTCAAATGCGAGTCAGCCAAGGCTGACCTGAAAAACACCATTGTGCTTGCCGAACTGGCACACATAAAAAACTATACCTCAAGGCGCGTAAAAATTGATGGCTCGGAACGGATCGAGCATGCACACCTCAAGGTGTATGTGGGAAGGTATGACGGAGAAGTTCGGCCACAGCCCGGAGAAGTCCAAGCTGTTCGCTGGTTCTCGCAGCAGAGGCTTGAGAGGGAGATGGCGGCAAACCCGTCCAGATTTGGGAATGACATTAAGGATCTTCTGGCTCGTTTTGGAACTTCCATATTTGCGGTATCAGATTTTAGATTTGTTCCTCCCAGAACAGGTAAAGATAAAAATCCAGTTGCGCCCGAAGGCATGGTTCCAGGCAAAAGATACGGATAAATACCTTATCTGCAAAATCCCGGCATGGAGGTTTCCGTAGGCGGGAAAAGCGTCGGGCTGGACTGCAGCGACGGGGACGTTTCGTTCCTCTCTCATGCGCACGGGGACCATATCTCTGGTTTTAGGAAGAAGGACAGGATAATCGCGAGCGAGGAGACGCTTGCGCTGGGGGGGTTTGGGAAAACTCCTCACTCTGAGGACTGGATACAACTTCTGGATGCCGGGCATATACTTGGTTCCCGGCAGATGTATGCGGAGCTGGACGGAGAGAGCGTGCTCTATAGCGGGGACTTCCGGGTGAAGGACGGGATTTTCGGGAAGGGGGCCGTGGCGAAGGGGGCGGACAGGCTCGTGGTGGAGTGCACCTATGGGGACCCTCGGTTCAGGCTTCCGAATCCATTTGAGGTCTATGAGCAGATTGGGAAATGGGCGAAGGAGAACGAGGGCAGCATAATGCTCATAGGCGCGTATAACCTGGGGAAGGCGCAGGAGATTATCCGCGTGTTGAATTCGTATTGTTCTATTGTTCCCATAGTGATGCCGGAGAGCGAGCGATTCAGCTCGGTGTATGCGCAGTACGGGGTTGGGCTGGAAAGGGCGGTGGTCGGGACGCCCGAGGCAGAAGAGATTATGCGCGGGGGGTTTGTGGCGATCGTGCCCCCGAAATTGGCGAATAGGGGATTTGCGAGGAAACTGGGCGAGGCTTTTGGGCGGAGGGCTTTGTGCGCCGTGGCTACGGGATGGGTGATGAGCATGAGGCACAATGTGGATGCCGCTTTTCCATTGAGCGACCACGCGGATTTCTATGATATAGTGGAATATATGGATGCGGTGAACCCGAAGCGGGTGGATTTCGTGCACGGGGACGGGACGCACCTTGAGAAAAAACTGCAGCAGAAGTTAGGAAAGTAATTAAAAAGGGTTTTGCGGCTTCTAATAATGCGCAAGCAGGCAGAACTATTGTTCTGTCTTCATTCGGCCACGATGGTGTAGCGGCAGCACGGGGGCCTGTGGAGCCCTTAGCCCGAGTTCGAATCTCGGTCGTGGCCCTCTATTTTCTGATTCTTTTATCTCCATCTTTAAAGCCGATTCTTGTGTGA
>CAIXOA010000053.1 GCA_903920925.1 uncultured Microcaldota archaeon
CGACTTCGCCAGCGAGGAGGGCGCCAAATACGTTGATGTGGAGCACATCCGCAAGGGGCGCACGGTCGCGAAGCCCATCGAGTCCCAGGTCGTGGAGAAGCTGGTGGAGCACAAGAAGGAATACCAGATATTCCCGACCAAAGGATATTCCGTCGGAAAGGTGAACGGGCTCGCGGTCATAGGCGACGCGTTCTCCGGCATAGTGCTGCCGATTGTTGCGGAGGTCACGCCCTCATCCTCCACGAGCGGGGGGAAGATAATCGCCACGGGAAAATTGGGTGTAATCGCAAAGGAGGCGGTTGAGAACGTCTCCGCCATCATAAAGAAATACGCCGAGAAGGACCTTTCCAAAAAAGACATACACATACAGTTCCTCCAGACCTACGAGGGGGTGGAGGGCGATTCCGCGTCCATCTCCATCGCGGTCGCGGTGATTTCCGACCTGGAGGGGATACCCGTCGACAACTCCTACGCGATGACCGGCTCCCTTTCTGTTCGGGGCGAAGTCCTGCCCGTGGGCGGCGTAACTGCTAAAGTTGAGGCGGCCTACGATGCGGGCATAATGAAGGTCCTCATCCCGAAGGCGAACGTGAAGGACGTATACCTGAAGAGCGAACTCAGGGGAAAGGTAAAGATTTACGAGGCCGAGAACATCCTTGACGTCCTCACCCTTGTCCTGAAGGACTGCCCGGAGAAGAAGAGGCTATTGGCGGAAATAAAGAAGCAGTTCCATTAGCTATACGCTCTTCACGAACACGCTGTCCTCAATTGAATATATGTGCCGGAAGGAAAGGCTGAACTTCCTCCCGAGCTGGTTCTGCAGGACAAGCTGCTCCTTTTTCGCATCCACCCCCAGCACCTTCCCCAGGAAGTTCCCGTTCTCGTTAATCACATCCTTTCCGTCGAGCCTCATCGCGAGTATGCTGCTTCTCCTCACCATGCCGATTATCATTATCGCCGAATACCCGATTACCAGCCCGATTATGATTGCGAAAAGGAAGTCCCCGAAGCTCACGTAAGGCTCCTCTATGTTCAGCACCCACTGCGCGCCGATGCTCAAAATCATCGCGGTGAGCAGGACCGCAACCGCATAAAGGGAATACCTGGTGATGATGAATTTCTTGTTCTCCGTGATTGAATCTATGGTCTTGCCGCCGATGATGAGCAGGAAGACCCACGGGAAGAGGAACAAAAGCGATTTGAGCACGTACGCGACCGTCTTGCCGCCGTCCAGCCCCAGCCCCAGCGCCTCTGTATACGCCTCCAGCGCGGCCCAGAACGAGACGAGCAGGAGCGCGAACGCGGATATGTACGCGAGCCAGCTCGTCTTCTCTATCGAGAAGCGGAACTCCCTCCCGATGCTGAAGAGGGATTCCTCAATCCCGAACCCCTTTATGAGCAGGTAGAGGCCCACGATGACGCCGACGGGCTTCCAGCCCCAGTCCATGTAGCTCGAAATCGAGAAAAGGAGCACCAGGATTGCCGGAACCCCGAAAATAATCCTCGCATAATACGGGTCCTTCAATTTCTCCAGGATGACGAAGTAGGTCTTCTCCAGCTCCTTCGCCTGCTTCATCACCACCACCTTCACCGCGTCTATCTTGATGCGGGAGCGGATGATGGGCATGATTTCCTCGTCCGAAGCGCCGTCCGATATGAATACGCAACTCTCCGCGGGTATCTCCGCGAGTATCTTGTTCAATTGCCCGCTTATCTCCATGTCCGCCGTGTACCCGAGCTTCTTGTGCCCCGTGAGGGTCACTATCTCCACGTTCTTCTTCTCCGCCTTCATCTGGTCGTAGATCTTCACGGCCGAGAATATGGTGTTGGAATCGGTGTCCTCGGGGTCGGCCAGCGCGAGCTTCGTCGCCCCCTCCAGGTTCTCCTGCCTGCCGATGAGCGGGCCGCTCACCTTGGCCTTTTCGTACAGGTCGTTGTCCCTGTCTATGCAAAGCACCAGTATCGGCTTGACCATCACCCATTTTCTCCGCCCCATTCTTTTTAAATCTTCTTGACCTAATTCTAAACTCTATTGAGTGGATATTATGACTCATCACGAACATCAGGAACACCATAAGAAAATCCTTCTCCCCGGGGACCATGTGGGCCCGGGGGAGGTGTACGAGGCGAGCGCCTCGACCTACGTGGACAAGGACGAGGTCTACGCCTCGACAATGGGGATGCTGGAGGAGGGGTCGCGCGGCCTCAAGACCCACGTGAAGAAGCTCCAGATCGAGCGGGGCAGCGTCGTATACGGCATAGTCATAAACGTTTTCGATAATTTTGCCATAGTGGTGCTCGCCCCCGAGAAGAGCCCGGAAGGAAAGTTCGCCGGGGTTGACGAGGGAAAGATACTCGTGAAGTTCGCCTCCAAGGAATACACCCGCTCCATGCGGGACGCCTTCAAGATTGGCGACATAGTGCGCGCGAAGGTCACCGAGATAGACGGCGACACCGCGATGCTCACGACCGCCTACCCCGAATACGGGGTGATAAAGGCGTTCTGCTCCCGCGACAAGACGCCCATGGTGAAGGAGGGCCGCGACCTCGTGTGCCCCAGCTGCAAGGGGAGGGAAAGGCGCAAGATGGCGACGGATTACAGGGCTTTCGGAAAGATTAACTTCTGAGGTGTTGGCTTGGAACTGAAAATCATATCGGCTGCGGAAAAAGAGGTTGAGTTCGAAATAGTGGGAGGGGAATACACCCTCGCGGAACTGCTGACCGCCCGCCTCAACGACAAGAAGGGGGTGGAGTTCGCCTCATACAGGATTGCGCACCCGTTGATCGCCAACCCGCGCATCTACGTGCGCGTCTCCTCCGGGAAGGCGCTCACGCTGATTTCTGAAACTTTGGAGGAGCTGAAGGGGGAAGTGGCCGCATTCAGGGAAGCGCTCGGAAAGGCGAAGTGACCCGGGGCGAACCATGGAAAAGAAGGATTTTGGCTTTTCCAAATTAACCGAACGCCTCGCCACGGACTCCGTTCTCCAGTTCGCCGTAATCGCCGTTACGCTCGTTCTTTACATAATCACCAAGAGCGGCATCTTCGGAATCCTTGTGATGCTGGAGATAGTCGGCATCGTCGCCCTCGAGGTGAGGCACGGGGTGGGCAGGCACGGCTGGAAGGACGAATTGAAGGAAATAGCGGTATCGCTCGCCGTAATACTCGTCATCTGGATAGCCGCCATGTTCATAATGAAGACCCCGGTTCCGCTCAATGCGGTGGTATCCTGCAGCATGCTCCCGAACATAGAGCGCGGGGACCTGGTGGTCGTGCAGGGCGCCGAGCCGGCAGGATACGACATCCAGCTCACCCCTGAGGAATTCGCCCAGCTAAACGGTTCGGTAACCGTGTACACCGAGACGGGCTCGAACGTCACCCTCAAGGGCTCCCTCTACACCTATTGCGCCCAATACCCGTCGGACCCGATGTGCAGGAACTTCCTTTCCAGCCCCTCTTCCTTTTACGAGGCCCGCGGCCCGTTCACATTCCATTATGATAACTGCCTGAGGGAAAGCAGGGAACAAAAATACAGCCTCACAACCCCGTGCCTCTCCTATGTGGAGGTGAAGGGGGTTTCCTACCGCCCCGATTTCACGCACGACACGATTGTTTACGGCCCCGCGCAGGGGGATTTGTACTCGCTCGCGGGCGACATAATCCACCGCCTCTATTTCAAGGTGCACGTAGGGAATTCCACCTATTACCTCACCAAGGGGGACAACAATCCCGTGATGGACATACAGGAATACAGTTACTCAAGGGCGATGGGCAATTCCCCGCCTGGAAATTCCCAGTACAAGGGAAAAGTGATAGGGAGGATTCCCTACATAGGCTACCTTAAGCTGTTTATCTCGGGCTTCTTCTCAGAAACGACGAACTGCGATTCCACTTTGGAAATGCCGCCCGCTTAGGGGTAGCGAATCAGCCAGTTGCCGGCACTCTATTTACCCGTAGTGCACGTCCTTCTCCTTCCGCACCATCATCAGTTCGTTTATCGCAGACATATACGCGTCCATGTCCGCGGCCGCAATGCTCATCGCCTTCAGCTTGTCCTCCCAGTCCCTCAATGCGAACACGAACCTCTCGTTTTTCTCCGCATACCTTGCATATGCCAGAATCACGTCCAGCGCATAGGTGCAGCCGCAGTTCTCCAGCGCCTCCACCGCCGCGTTCCTCAGCATCTGGAGCCCCTGCTGCTCCCCGCTCATGTAGAACGCAAGGTGCCGCGAAATGACCTTTGCCGCGCCCACATCCCCGATGTCTCCGAGAAGCAGAAGCAGTTCCACCGTCCCTTCCAGGGAATTTGAGTAATTAAACATGGAGCGGTAGACGTTCTTCCTCACATCAAGCACTTCGGTCTTCTCGCCCATTACTTTTCTGTAGAAATCGAAGTTCTCCATCACGCGCATGTTCGCCGCCTTTGAGAGGTGTTCGTGTATCACGAAAAGGATGAACTGCCTCACGACCGCATCCCCCTTGGAATACGCCTCGAGCACCATCTTCTTGGCCGCCTCGGCCTCCCCCCTGCCCTTGAGCATCGGATACGAATTCAGCGCCCCGAGCGCGACCTCCGCCTCCTTCATGAGGCGCTTCCTCCTTTCCAGAATTTCCCTCGGCACTTTCGCCTCGGCGGAAGGGGTCGGCACCGTTGCTTCTTGCTTCGCCGCCTTCTTCACAGCCTTTTTTGCAGTTTTTCTTTTAAGATTAGCAGTATTCTTCTTTTTCATAGGGCGCCCTTTCTCCAGGAGCGGTTAAAAAACTAACCCTTCGTGGGCACTTTCTCCGCGTGATGCGGGCCGGCCACATTTCCGTCCGCCCCGGGCGGCTGGCTCTTCCTCCTGACTCCGCCCGGCCTCTCCGCCTTCACAACCTCCAGGAAAATCTTGGAAAACTTTGGTACGTTCAGTATCCTGACCGACTTATCCGTAAGGTCGGCAGGCTTGAACGCCTGCCTAACGCACTCGAATATGCGCGGCTTCTTGTTCCCCAGCCTCCCGTTGTCCATGGAATCCACGAGAACGAGGAAGCCCTCCACCTGTTCGCGCGTCAGCTCCTTCTTCATCAGTATCTCCATCGCCCTTGCAAGGCCCCTGTCCATGCACCATTCGTTCGGGTTGCCCGCCGCGGCCATGGCGAGGGAAAATTCCATTTCCGTGCCGAGCATGCCGCGCGGAACCAGGTCGAAAAGCGCGGCCATCGTGTTGGCCCGCCTCCCCATGTCCTCGATCCTGTTTGCGCGCCTGGCCAGCTCCGCCATCTGCTCAGAAGTGAGCTCATCGCCTCTGCACAGCTCCCAGGCAACCAGCCAAGCCTGCCTCGAAACATCCGCGTCCAGGTCCTCGGTCAGCTCGAGCACGATGCACTTCTGGTCATCGTCCAGCTTCAGCCCGGTCAGCATTGCCTCGAGGGTGTGCGCGAGCGCGGATGCGCGCATTCCACCCTCTCCGCTGCATGCCGCCTCCACCCATATCCCGGCCCTCTTCGAGGAGAACACCCCCCTGAGCTCGTCGTCCTCCATCTCATTAGCGTGCGCGTCCAGGTATTCCACCTGTTCGCCGTCCAGCTTCCCCTCCGCCATCATCTCGACCGCAAGCTTCCATGCAAGCGATGATATCGCGGGCTCCCTGTCCTCGACCATCCTGAGAAGCATGCTCCGCTCATCCCTGCCCAGGCGCATGCCCATGCTTATCTGCGGGCCGTCCTGCCTGGCGCAA
The DNA here is from genome assembly GCA_903920925.1 of uncultured Microcaldota archaeon. Taxonomy (GTDB): domain Archaea; phylum Micrarchaeota; class Micrarchaeia; order Anstonellales; family Bilamarchaeaceae; genus CAIXOA01. Next base: position 5,716 of record CAIXOA010000053.1, read on the forward strand.
GCCACCTCGACCGCCTTCATGAACGCGGCCTCCCTCGCCTCCGGGTCCATCTCCTCATAGCAGAACCTGACCAGCGAAGCCGCATCCTTCGCATCGATAAGCGCCTGCGCGGCCTCCCTTCTCACGGCCGCAATCCTGCTCCCGGTCAGCTCCCCCGCTTTTTTTATGAGCTCCGCAAGGCTCCCGTTATGCGATTCCAGGATGCCCTCCTCGATTGCAAGCTCGTCCGCCCATGCGCCGTCGGCCTTTGCGGAGAGCAGTCCAAGCCCGGCCCCCTTTTCCCTTGCCGCCGTTTCCAGTTCCTCAATCTTGTTGTCGCGGTCCAACTCGCCCTCGACGCCAGTCCAACCTTCGTCATCCTCGGCTTGCCCCGCATTATTCCTTTCCTTCCTCGCCTCCTCCAGCTCTTCCTGCAGCTTGGCCAGCTCGTCCCCGAGCGCCTTTTCCTCCGCGCCCTTCTCCCTGGGCGAGCCGAGCCTCGCCTTGGACTCGTCTATGAGTGCGACGGTGTTCCGCACCTTCTCACGTAGCGCCTGCACCCTTGCGGCCTCAGCCGCCTGCTCGCGCCTCATGTCCGTGAACTTTCTGTTGGCAACATCCCTGA
>CAIXOA010000054.1 GCA_903920925.1 uncultured Microcaldota archaeon
GCCTTCGCAATGACGCTGCTCGTGCTTTCCATAATGGTGCCGGACGACCCTGGCCAAAACGGCTACATGCCCAACGCAACGCTCCAGCAGATGTTGGTGCATGAATGGACGGTATTTCTCAATTATGCCATCGCCTTCCTGCTCCTCGCAAGCTTCTGGATGAACCATTCCAGGGAATTCAACATGATAAAAGCCACCGAGCACAGGCACACCTGGATAAACATAATCTTCCTTATGTTCGTGGCGCTCGTCCCATTCACCACCGACCTCATAGGCGATTATGGCGAAGACAGAATCTCCTGGTTCCTTTTCGGGGCGAACATGTTCATCCTCGGCTCCCTGCTCTACCTGAACTGGTGGTATGCGAGCAGGAACAGGCTCCTGATAAACGAGGACGTGAAACCCGAGCACATAGTGATGGGCAGGAGGAGGGGCCTGGTCACCCCCGCAATCTCCCTCGTGTCCATCGGGGTCGCATTATTTGACCCGGCTCTCGCCGGCTTCGCATATCTCCTCATCCCGCTCGTGATGGTCCTTCCCTATTTCCATGCGCAAAAGTGAGAGCGGACGCTAAGCAAAAGGAAATAGAAAAAAGAGGGAAGATAAGCTTATTTCAGCTCGTCTTCCGCGTAGAAATACTCGTGCAGCACAAGCGCGTAATCGAAAAGCTCCTCCTTCCTGAAGAACCTCGCAATCTCTTTCTGCGCCGCTTCCAGGGAATCCGCGGCATGTATAACGTTCCTGCTCGTGGACATTGAGAAGTCCCCGCGGATTGTGCCCGCCTCGGCCTTCCTCGAATTAGTAACCCCCGCGAGCTTCCTCCCCACTTCCACCGCCTCCACCCCTTCCACGGCCATCGCCACAATCGGGTGGTGCGTCATGAACTTCTCCAATCCGGGGTAGAAGGGTTTCGCAGTAAGGTGCGCGTAGTGCTCCTTCGCGGTCGCCGGGCTCATCCTGAGCATCTTGAGCCCCACAATCTTCAACCCCTTCTTCTCAAAGCGGGCGATAATCCTCCCGAGGAGCCCCCTCTGGAGCACATCCGGCTTGAACAGTACCAGCGTTCTCTCCATGCGCTCACGCCTTCCTGGTCTTCTTGGCCCACTTTATCTTCTTCCCGACCCTTCCCAGCTTGAGTTGATTCTTCATGCACTTGGAAGAGCAGAAATAGAACAGCGTCCCGTCCTTCTTGGCGTAAAGCCTTCCGCTTCCCTTCGGGAGTTCTATCCCGCAGAACGAACATCCAGCCACAGCATCACCTTGCGCGGATTTCCTTCGCTTCCCTCTCGGGCTCGAGTATCATCAGGATCATGCCCTTCTTCACAGGACCTTTTACATTCCTGAGGATGACCCTGCCCGCCTCGGCCCCTTCCAGCACCTTGCAGAGAACCTGGTAGATCTCGCCGTAAATGCCGGTTTTGACCTTCACTTCCACGATCTCCGCCGCTACCGCATCAGCCATTCAGCTCACTCCTTTTTCTCTTCCGCGGGCTTCTCCTCCTTCGCCTTTGGCTTTTTCGGCTTCTTCTCCTTCCTGGGCTTCTCGCCCTCGGGAGCAGGCGCCGCTTCCGCCGGCTTCTCGGCAGGCTTGTGCTCGTGCCTCTCCGGAGCCTCCTGCTTCTTTTCCGCGTGCGCCTCGTGCTTCGGGAGCCTCTTCAGCACATTATTGAGTATTTCGTTCGCCCCGCCCGCATCCTCCACCGCAACGGAAGATGTCGGCACAGGAATCCCCACCGCCTTCCCAAGCTCCACCTTGGTCGGAACATACACGTAAGGTATGCCCTTCTCCTCGCAGAGCATGGGGATGTGTATAACAATCTCCTCAGGCTCCACGTCGGAGGCAATCACAACAAGCTTCGCCGCCTTCCTCTCGATGGACTTGGTGGTCTCGTTTATGCCCTTCCTAATCCTGCCGGAGTCCTTCGCGACGGAAAGCGCTTCAATCACTCCATCCACTACTTCCTTTGGTGTTTCAAATTTTACATAACTTGGCATATTTACACCTCGTTATTCATTTAGCCCCGCTTTCCTTGCCCTCAGCCCGGATTTTCTGTCGGGCTTCGGCCAAGCGGAGCTATCGCCACTTCATCGGTGGTAACTGTTTATTTGCCGGAGAGGGTTTAAAAAAGTAGCACCTGTTCGAAACACACGTGATTTGTACTAAGATGACGTGTCCTTAGTCTAAATTAAGCATAAGTTGTTTAATCAACTCAAGGATATCTTGGAAGTTCTTATCATCTATTTCTTTCTTGTTTTTTACTATGTGATAAAGTGAATGGGTCTTATTATTTGCATCA
>CAIXOA010000055.1 GCA_903920925.1 uncultured Microcaldota archaeon
GCCCACATAAGGAATTTCTCCGAGATTCTGGGCGTTGTGAAAAGACTCTAGTTTTTAATGATTTTGCGCGTATTCCTCACAAAAGGTGTGAAAATGCAGAAATTACTTATCGCAGGCTTCATGGTCGCCATGATTATCCTTTATGGTTGCGCCGGAGGAGAAAGCACCCCCTCAGGATGCACTTCCGATTCCAACTGCCAAACCTGGCAATCCTGCCAGAACGGCACGTGCGCATTAAAGGAAGGCTACTGTTCCGCGAACGTGGACTGCACCTCAATCCAGCAGTGCAACACCACCAGCCACATCTGCCTCGTGAATCCGGGAGCCTGCACGCAAACCACGGACTGCGACGTGCGCTGGCAGACGTGCGGCACGGACGGGACCTGCAAGCCACTCACCGGCTTCTGCGCCTCAAGCGGGGACTGCAGGGCGGACATAGAGGCCTGCGATTCCGAAACCCACAGATGCTCCCTTCTCCCCGGAAGGTGCGAGAACGACTACGACTGCGACTCCTGGGAGGGATGCGATGTCGCCCAGAAGGTGTGCATTCCTTTCCAGGACAGGTGCAACGACGATGTGGACTGCATAAGCTGGCAGGCCTGCGATGCGAGGACCCACTTCTGCAAGCCCCGCGAGGGATTCTGCATCAGCACGGGGGACTGTGCGAGCTGGCAGACCTGCAACGGCGAGACGAACAGGTGCATAACCGGGCCGGGCTACTGCGGCCATGACTCGGATTGCAACGAATGGCAGTACTGCGACGCCGCAAGGGCGCACACATGCAAGGTGAAGCCGGGCTACTGCGACGCAACCTCGAACTGCAACTCATGGGAGGTCTGCTACACGGCGAACCACCACTGCGTTCCCAAGGCCGGCAACTGCAACAGCAATTCCGACTGCGGGAGCGGCGAGGCCTGCAACATGGCCACCCATGCTTGTGAAAGCTGAAGGCGGCACCCGGGGCTATTCCCGTTCCCTCCACATTTTCCTTTTCTTGTTCAGTAATTCCTTCGCTATCGTAAGCACCTGGTTCGAGAGCCGCAGCCCCTCGTCCGGGCTCAGCTTCATCGCCGCCGTCCCGGTGGTGTTCGACACCCTTAGGGTGATTACCCCGTCCCGGGGGAATCCGTTCGCACTCTGGGGCTCCTCGCTCTCTAAGCGGAGGATGGTCCGGTGCTGCTCGCCCTTATCATCCTTCCACCAGTGTATTATCTCATCTTCCACGGGCATTAAGCCCACCTCCAAACCTTGTAGTCGCACCCTTTGCCTTCCGGTTCCATAGCCGCCATGCAGGCGGCCACAAGGTTTGCCGGCTCCTTGCCAAGGGCCGCCTGGTCGCACGGGAATGAGAAGTTTTGTTCTTTATAAAGGAGGGGAGGCCTCCCCGCCACTGATGCCGGTAATCAGCCTATTATCTCCAGAACTTTGGCGATTAGGCGAATGCGGAAGTCTTCTTTCACCTTTCCTATCTTGGAGCCGAGCTTCTGCTGGGAAATCCTGCCGACCATGTCTGCCCTTGCACAACTGTCTTCGTATAAATTTCCATGCTCTAGGTCGGATTTGCGGATGGGAAGGGCATAGGGATTGCCGGTATTGCTGGTCATGCCGCACACGACTACATCTGGCTCGTTGGAATTGTAGTGGTTGCTTGAAATAACCACAACGGGACGGATTTTTTCTTCGGAGAAATCTGAAAATGGGAATGGGCAGAGATGGATGTCATTTCTTCTCGCACTCACGGGCCAACCTCTTTGCATTCTTCTTGTACCATTCCGCGGCTTTGTTGTCCGCGGGGTTGTCCCATGCCCTGTTGAATGACTCCACTGTCGCATCCCTGAAGAATTTCTCTATTTCCCTGTCCTCTTCCAGGTGGCGGTCCCTGTAATCCAGTAGCGCAAGGCGTATTGCCTCTGTTTTGCTCGCGGCGCGGCCCCTCGATATTATCATCTCTATCGTTTCCGCCACGTCTCCGCTGAACCTCGCGTGTATATTTATTGTAGAACTCATGTATATCTATTGTATATTTAAGGTATATATTCCTATCGGTTATGACTGTGGGAGAACCCATGGCGGGGGTATGGAAGCCGGCCGTATAAAAAGAAAAGGGAACCTCCCCGCCACTGATGCCGGTAATGTTTTTGGAACAATAAGCAGCAAAATTTCCGCCCCCGCGGCTCTTTTTGTAGGTGCATTTATAATTATTGTTCTGTAGGCATACCCCGGTGTACAGATGGATACTGGTAAA
>CAIXOA010000056.1 GCA_903920925.1 uncultured Microcaldota archaeon
CCAACCATGTTCCTTATGTAAAGTGCAAGCATCCCGGGTATTCCTTTCTGCGCTGCAATCCTCACTATGAGTTCCCTGTTCCCAGCCTCCAGGGCCTCCTTCACAACCCTGAATCCTTTGTCTTGCCGCACATTCCCGGAAATGCCACTGCACCCCAATATCGCCGCAGTCCCTTCCTTCCCGCCCGCATTGTCAAGAAAATCAGATGCGGCCGTCTCCCTGGTTTCCTTAGGGTAGCGGGAGTCGATTGCGATTGAATATGCTTTTTCCCACGTGCCTGCCTTTCTGATGATTCCGCAAAGCGCCTTCCCGGCGTCCTCCCTTGCCTCAGCATGATACCTCGCATCGGTGGAAACATCCGAAAGTTTCGCAGCCTTCCTCTCCTCCGGCTCGTCGGATTTCAACGCCTGCCTCACAATCGCCTTTCCCACCAGCCTCCGCGTCTCCTCTTCCGGATGGTAGAATGCGATTATCTGCATCTCGTGGAATGGAAGAACCCTGTCCCCGAGCTGCTCATCGAGCTGCATCGCGACCAAAACCATGTCCGCTTCCTTCGCGTCCACAGCAGCCATCTATTTCACCGGACCCTTGAGGGTTATCTTCCTTCCCGCCATCTGTTCAACGGAAGGTGGAACCCCCCTCGCCCTCATCCCCTCGGGCCTGAACGCCGGCATCCCCATCATCGTACTTTTATCCAGCCTGCTGGGAATCGGCCTGAAGCATATCTCCTCAAACTTTTTCGCCGCGTAATCCTTCACGCTTTGCGGGGTTCCCGGCGCATCCGCAACCTTGTTCGCCATCACCAGATTCTTAGCCCCTAGGTAATGGTCCACAAGCCATTTTCCCGCATCCTCGGCGAGATCCGGCCATTTTCCGCTCGTGGCCATTTCCCCGACCACGGGGAAGGCCTTTCCCTCCTTTTTGCATAAATCCAGGAGGAATTTCGCCACTTCCACGCGCGTCCCCCTCAGGTAGCAGATTTCGTTGTCCATGACCTCCTTGGCTTCCGGGTAAAACCCCAAATCATTATTTTGCTCCAGCTCCTCCCTCCACTGCTTCACGAAGAGAAGCCCCGCGAGGTTACGGGCGAATGAGTGGAGCCTCTCGTCCTTCGCGTCCGCCTTGAGCATGTTCTTCCTTATCATCCTGTCCCCAATCTGGGAGTTCCTGGTCACGTGCACTATGCCGGCGCCCCTCCTGCTTTCCGCATTAGGGTCGTAGTACGCCATCCAATTTACCCTATTTATCGGGGCTTCGGAAAGAAAATCCACAAGCCACGCCCTCGCGCCTTCGTCAGGATTGTCGGTTTTGTAGAGAAGCTTGTCAAGCTCCGCGCCGAGCGCGGGCCTGGCATTCCTATCCATTATCGCGTGAAGATAAAGCGCCTGCAGCGTTTCGCGTACGCTTCCGGAATCATCAACCATGAATAAATAATACAGACCACTCTTTAAAAACCATGCGCAGGAATGCCTTTTTAAAAACATTCCATACCCATATTTTTCACTTATTCACGGTTTAAGGGCCCGTAGCTCAGCCAGGTTGGAGCGTTCGACTGATAATCGAAAGGTCCGGAGTTCAAATCTCCGCGGGCCCATCGAGAGTTTTCCGTCTCGGGTTTCCGGTTTCCGGACGCCGGAGATTTTCTGTTTTTGTAGTCAAATTTCTTTGAATTCAAATATCTTAGGTTGTGGGCCCGGTTGTCTTTCAATTCAGCCATATTTTTCACCTCATTTTTGGATAATTCTTTTTTGTGATTTTTATATTTTTGGGGAGCATGTTTCCACTGATATGCTCCGCTAG
>CAIXOA010000057.1 GCA_903920925.1 uncultured Microcaldota archaeon
AGGTTAATGGATGAAGGTAAAGCTCACTCCGGAGTTATCCTATATTATAGGATTGTGGAAGGAAACGAGGGTCCCCTCGGGGCTGGGAGTGAGGGGAAGCGACGGGCTGCGCGCGGTTTTCATGGATTCCTGCCTGAAGGCGAAGGTGGCGGAGCCCGGGAAGGTATTGAACGGGGAGTATTCTGTATATTTCTACCATACCGCTTACCGCAAATTTTTCCAGAAGGTGCTGGACGAGGAGGAGGAGCGGTTCAAGTACAAGAATGAATATAGCGCATCCTTCCTTGCCGGGCTCTTTGACGCGAAGGGAGAGATTGGGGCGGACGGGACCGTTTCGTTTGGGAAATGCACCAAAACTGATGAAATGATTATGTACAGGCTGGGGTTCAACACCCTGCGGAAAGCGGGCAGGACCTATGTGGTAAGGCCGCTCAAGTTCCTGGCTTACATCAAGCCTTTTGTGAAGCTGTTTGCGGAAAATGAAGTGATGATGAAGGTGCTGTAGGCGGAGTAGCAAATCTTTTTAATTGTGCTCGGGGTAGGATGCGCATGGCAGTTGTAATCTCATTGGGCGGGAGCCTCATAAACGGCACGGGAACAGTGGACAGGGAATTCCTGAAGGAGTTCAAGGACATTGCACTGAAAAGCGGGGAGAGCCTCGGGATTGTGACGGGCGGGGGAAAGAACGCACGGGAGTATGCGTCCGCGGCAATGGAGTTCTGCGGCAACAATTTCGTGGCGGACGAGGTGGCGGTGGCGGCGACGAGATTGAACGCACACCTGATGCTCGCGTTGTTCAGGGACATTGCCCATCCAAAGGTCTTCAAGGACTTTGGCAAGGCGGCGGCTGCGCTGGAGGGGCACAAGATAGTGGTGATGGGGGGAACCATTCCAGGGATTACTACGGATACTGATTCCGTATTGCTGGCCGAGGCGATAGGGGCGAAGCGGCTGGTGAACCTGAGCAACGTGGAAGGGATTTATGACTCGGACCCGAAGATGGACCCGGATGCGAAAAAATTCGAGAAGATGACGCACGAGGAGCTGCTGGCGATGGCGCAGAAAAACGACCAGAGGGCGCCGGGGACAAATTTCGTCTTCGACATGGTCGCCTGCAAGCTCGCGAGGAGGAGCAAGATAGAATTGCATTTCGTGGGCGGGAAAAACATCAAGGATTTGGAAAAGGCCATAAAAGGAAAGAAGCACGCCGGCACGATTGTCGGCGCGCCCTGAGCAACCAGTCTACTTCAGGTATTTCACGATTTCCTTCTCACCCATGAAGACGAATTTAGGCACGGGGATGGTCGCATAGCGGACCTCCACGCTGTCCGTGGTGAGCTTGGTCTCGCTCGTCTGCTTCAAGGCGTCAACCGCGACGCCGACCGCATCCTTTATGTCCATCTTGCGGTCGAAATTCTTCTCAAGGAGGTCGTCCACCTCCTTCTTCGCGTTGCCTATCGAATCAGCGAAATAGCCTGTCATGGCGCCGCTCGGCTCGGCCTCGTAGAGCTCGGGGCCGTTCTTGCCCACGCCCGCGACGAGGAGCGAAACCCCGAAGGGCCTTATGCCCCCGTACTGGGTGTAGAGCTGCATAAGGTCGCACACATGCCTGGCGATGGACTCGGTGGGCGCGGGCTCGCTGAAGGTCATCCTGTGCCTCTGCGCCTGCGTCCTCGCGATGTCCACGAGCTTGCGCGCATCCGCAATCAGTCCGCTCGCGGTCACGCACATGTGGTCGTCGATGTCGAAAATCTTCTGCATGGATTCCGGGACTATGAGCTTGGAGTGGGCCGCCTTGTAGGCGACGAGGGCCACCGCACTGTCCGTGCAGAGGCCGATTGCCGTTGCCCCCCTTTTCACCGCCTCCTTCGCATATTCTACCTGGAAAAGCCTTCCGTCCGGGCTGAAGACCGTAATAGCCCGATCATAAGCCTGTGGGGTTACACCATACATAACAAGCACCTCGCCATAATAGAGAAGTAAGAGTTTAAAAAGCTCCCTCCCCCCATGAACCCAATGAAGGAAAAGGCGGGAATGCACGGCGGAAAACGGGATGCCGGGCACTGGAAACAAGGATATGGACTGGGATGCGGGGACCGAAAGAATTTAAATGCGTAAAGAAGCTGGTTTGGGCAAGGCAGATAAGCATGGATTTGCACAAGGCG
>CAIXOA010000058.1 GCA_903920925.1 uncultured Microcaldota archaeon
GTGGGAAAAGAACTGCTTGAGGGACTGAAGAAAGTGAGGAACGGCCCTGTGCGGGAAACGGTAGAGAAACGGCTGGAAGAATTCCGGGAGGCGGGGAAGGGCAGGGAGGAGAGATGGTTTTCCGAACTGTGCTTTTGCATACTCACCGCAAATTATACGGCGCACGGCGGGATAAGGATACAGAATAAGCTGGGCGCGGAGGGGTTCTGCAACCTTCCGCATCCGGAACTGGTCGCCCGGCTCAAGCAGCTCGGGCACCGCTTCTACAATATGAGGGGGAAATTCATAGTGGAGGCACGGGGGAAGAATGTTAAAAAGGAATTGTACGGGAAGGGGCAGAAGGAGATGCGGGAGTGGCTCGTGGAAAATGTCAAGGGATTGGGATGGAAGGAGGCGAGCCACTTTTTGCGGAATTTGGGATACTTTGATGTGGCGATAATAGACCGGCACATAATTTCCATTTTGCAAAAGTATGGATACATAAAGGAGGCGCCGAAAACCCTCGGGAAAAGGAGATACCTGGAAATAGAAGGGATATTGGGTGGGATTGCGAAGGAAGCGAAGATGAGCCAGGGCGAGCTGGACCTCTATTTATGGTTTATGAAAACGGGGAAAGTCCTGAAGTAGGGTTATTTCTTCAGTTTAAGCCACTTCATTATCTTGTTGACCTTGGATTCCTTGCCCTTTTTGCTCGGGCCCCTGCCGCCTTTCTTCTTTTTAGGAACAGGCTTTCTCACCGATTTTTTAGAACTCTTCCTGACGCTCTTGGCCGCCTTTTTCTTCGCCATTAACTTCACCTTGCCAAATTAGCTGATGCCACTGGGTTCTGGACTCGGTGAAGAAGTTCCTCAAGCGAATGCGGACTACGTTCCTTGCCCATTCGCTCGCTTTAGAGGTTATCTTCTTCGCGCCATTGTGAGCATAACCCTCGTGGGTTACCTGTGGTGAGTTTTAGTCCAGACACCACATTATTGGGCGACCGACAGTTAGAGGCCACAACGGACACATCCTTTCCAGGACAACCGAAATGCCCCAAACAGGGGCATCAGCGGAAATACTAAGGTGCAAAATTATATAAATATACCTACGTTATCCTTTGTAAGACAACTTCTGCAACAATATTGCACACTATTCGTAACGGAGCGCTTCCACCGCCGGGACCTTGGAGGCGTTGAGCGCCGGGATGAGGCCCGAGACGACGCCTACGACGACGGCGAATGAGAAGGCGAACGCTATCTGGTATATTCCCAGGGCATAGGGCACTCCGAAAGCCCCGGCCGCGAGGAGCGCAAGGTAGCCGAGCACAAGGCCAACGAGGCCCCCGCCGGCGCCTATGAGCGCGCTCTCGACAACGAAGATGAGGACTATTGTTCCGCGTTCCGCCCCTATGGCTTTCAGCACCCCGATTTCGCGGCGGCGCTCCATGACGCTCATGAACATCGTGTTGGATATGCCGATGCCGCCCACAAACGCGGAGATGAGCGCGATTGCGAGGAGGAAAAGGTTGAGGACGCCAAGGACGCTGCCCACCGTCGCCTGTATGAATGAGGGCGTTATGACCATGAAGTCCTTCTTGTCCAGCGAGACGCGGTGCGCGGCTGCGAGCTGCCCCTCAATCTGCGGGGCGGCGTCATCCGGGTTGTAGCCCTCCCTCAGCTTTATGTAAAGGGCGAAGACCTCGCCCGGGGCGAGGAAATCCTGGAGAATGGCCCTCCCGCTCTTGTAGGGCATGTAAATCGCGGAATCGTCCTGCTGGCTGAGCGACGTGCCTATCTTCTTGAGTATGCCGACGACACGGTAGGGCTCGCCGTTTATGTAGATGACGTTGTTGACCTGGACCCTTTCATTGTCGAAAAGCTTGTTCGCCGCGTCGTTGGCGAGCACGACCACGTGGTCCTCCTCGTCGGTGTAAAAGCGGCCCTCCTCCAGCTGGATGTAGCTTCCGAACTGGTCGAAGATGCTTGCGTCCGCGGGGAATATGGCCGCGGAAATCTCCTTGTCCCGGAATTTCAGCGAGGCGCGCCCGTAAACCACCTTGGAGACTTCCTCCACCGCCGGGACCCTTTTAACGTAATCCACGTCGCGCTCGTAGAGCTTTCCGTTGGTGCTGAACGCTGCGCCGGAGAAGCTCTCCATGGACTGGCCGCTTATTGGGACCACGAAAATCTCGTTGCTCCCGAAGGCGCTCATCTGCTTGTCGATTTCTATGCGGACACCCTCCCCTATGGACATCAGCGTGAAGATGGTTGCGATTCCCAGCACTATCCCTATTATGGTGAGGGAGGAGCGGAGCTGCCTTATCTGCAGGTTCCTTATGCCGTAGTAGGTGATCTCCAGCAGGTTCATCTAATCATACCTCATGGCCTCCACCGCGGGTATCTTTGCGGCGTTTCTCGCGGGAATTGAGCCGCCCGCCATCCCGACCCCCATCGCTATGAGGAACGAGATGAGCATCGTGGGGAGCGAGGGGGCGGCATGGACTCCGAAAAAGCCCAGTATGAGGACCACGAATATCCCGAACGCCACGCCGAGCACTCCGCCCACCAGCCCTATCATGGCCGCCTCGACCATGAAGAGGCGCTCTATCTGCCAGCTCTCCGCGCCAACGGATTTCAGCACGCCTATCTCCTTGGTGCGCTCCATCACGCTTACGAACATAGTGTTGGATATGCCGACGCCGCCGACCACGAGCGCGATGCCCGAGACGGCGCCGAGGAACAGCGTGAGTGTGCCGAGGACCGAGTTGACCTGGTCCGCGATGAACTTGGGCGTGATGAGGCTGAAGTCCTTGTGGTCGAGCGGAACCTTGTGCATGGAGGCGAGAACGAACTCTATGCCGTTTGCCACCTGCTCCGTGTCGAAGCCCGGCGCGACAATCACGCGGATGGCGTTTATCTCCCTGGCCGCGAGCGAATCTCCCGCAAGTTCCCTGCCGTCCTCATAGGAGACAAAAATGGTGGAATCCACGGGGCCGAAGGAGCTTCCGCTCTTCTCGAGCACGCCAACCACGCGGTAGTTCTGGCCGCCGATCCCTATTATGCTGTTGGCCTTCACCTCGTTGTCCCCGAAGGTGTCCTTTGCGATGGTCGAACCGACCACCGCGACCTTCCGGTCCCCGGACTGGAGGAAGCGGCCCTCCGCAACTTTTATCGTGGTGGTCTCCGCATAATTTTCCGGCTCTATCCCGTAAACGGATGCGCTTATGCTTTTGTCCCGGAACGTGGCGGATGTTGTGGTGGTTATGACCTTGGTCACGAACTCGACGCCCTCCACGTTGCGTATCTTGTCGGCATCCCTCTCGAAAAGCTTCCCGAGCGTGGGGCGCACGCTTGCCGGCCCCGCGCCTATCCCTCCGGAGACGCTTATCGGGCTAATGATTATTGTGCTCGGGCCGAAGGATGCGAGCTGGTCGGAAACCGAGTTCCTGAGCCCGTCCGCGAGGCCCACCAGCACTATGACTGAGGCGACGCCCACCACGATTCCAACGATGGTGAGCCAGGTCCGCAGGTGCTGGTGCATCAGGTTCCGCATGGAATACGAAACCATGTCCTCCAGTTTCATTATGCTAACCCTGCTTGGGGCTTGGCTTCTTCCTCATCCTGAAATACCAGTATCCAACCGCCAGCACAACCGCGCCCAGTATGAGGAGCGTGCCTGTCCCGTCCGCCTGCTGCACCGGAGCGGACACGGAAATCGTGAGGGGCTTGGTCTCGGCCATCTGCCTCCCGGAGGCGTCCTTGTAATGCACCGTGACCGTCGCGTTGTAGTCGCCCGGCTGGACGTTGTTAACCCTTATCTTGTACTGGACGCTGGAGAAGTCGTCCTTCTGCAGGCCGCCTATGTATTGTTCCGGCTGCACCGTGAGCAGCTGGAAGGCGCCGCTGGAAAGCTCAACCGTGGTCCCCTGTATCGCGTATGAGCCGAGGTTGGAAACCGTGACGGAAAGGGTGTGCTCCCCTCCCGCGACGAGCGGGGTGGGGTTCGCCTCCAGGTAAACGCCCACTTCCGAATCCGACTTCACGCTCATCGGAAGCGTTATCATGCCCTCCCTATTCTCGCCCTTTTCGGTCCATGTGAGGGAGGTCTGGACGTTGTCCGTTCCGGGCGGCAGGTTTGCCACCACCGGAATCTGCACCGTCTTCGTCTCGCCCGCGCCTATGCTCCCTATGTCAACCTTGTTCTCCCCGCGGAGGACCACGTTGGGGTCGGAGAAGCTGAGCTGCAAATCCGACACCGGGTCTCCGGAATTCGTAACCGTGAGTGCGAGCGTCTCGTCCTTCCCGGTCACTATCGGCGCCTGCTGGGAGAAGGTGAAATCCCCCACGGCCTTCTTCACGCTGATTGAGATATCCTTGGTTTCGGTGTGCACGTCGCCAATCTCGTCATTGTAAGTCAGCTGGATGGAGAGCTTGGTCGCGCCGTCCGCCGCGCCGCGCGCATCAATGGTCGCGGTCTTCTGCGCGGATGCGTTCACTGCGCCGAAATAGAGCTCGTCCTGGTTGAGGAAGCCTATCCCGCTATTTGTTATCACTGCACGGAGATTTGTCACTTTTCCCCCGGAGTTGGAGATTGTTATCGTCTCCGAGGTCATGTCCTCCAGGCTCTCGCTGCTTAACGACAGTGAAAGGATGGGTGCCTTCACGACTTTTATGGGGATTGTCGCAATCTTCTCCACCTGCTGGTTGTCTATGCGGGAAACCCCGGTCGCCGGGTTTGTGATGTAAGTCTTGGTCGTTCCCTTTGCCTTTACCTCAATAGTATATATGCCGCTGGCGAGCGTTGGCGAGGATTGGAACGGGACCGTGAGGACCGTCGAAGAAAGCTGCTCGATGTCCCCCACCGCGAAGTCGCGGTTGGCGCCCAGCGCATCCGCGGAGGAGACCTCCGCAGTGACGAGGCTGACCGTGTCCGTGGCCGAGGGGTTGGAGAGCGTGAATGTGATGTAGCCGGAGCCTCCTGGCTCCACGCTCTCGGGGCTCACCGTGAAGCCCGAAACAGCCAAACCTGCGAACGCATATCCCAACATCAGAAGCGCAACAAGCGCATATTTCATTTCCATTCATTTCACCTTCTGTTTCATTCCTGTTTTTACCCCCAGTTTTTCATTAATCCTGGATTTTATTCCGCCCACGAGCTCCATTCCCCCGTTGGCGCGGATCGAGTGCTCCTTTGAGATTTCATGCTCGACTATCTGCCCGTCCTTTATGCGGACAATCTCGTCCGTGTTGCGGGCGATGTCCGGGTCGTGCGTGACCACAACAAGGGTTTTTCCCTTCCTGTGCAAATCGTTGAATATGTCCACCACTTCCTCCCCCGTCTTTGAATCGAGGTTGCCCGTGGGCTCGTCCGCAAGGATGACTTCCGGGTTGTTGGCGAGCGAGCGCGCTATCGCCACTCGCTGCCTCTGCCCTCCGGAGAGCTCGCTGGGCAGGTGGTTGAGGCGGTCGCCCATGTCCAGGGAGGCGAGGAGATCCTCCGCGCGCTTTTCCCGCTCGCGCTGAGGGACGTCGTAAATCATCATCGGTAGCGCAACGTTCTCAAGAGCGGTGAGCGACGGGACGAGGTTGAACACCTGAAATATGAAGCCCACTTTTTTGCCGCGGATGCGGGCGAGCTCATTTTCCTGCAGCTGCGAGACGTCCTTCCCGTCCACGAAAACACTTCCGCTGGAGGGGACGTCCAGCAGGCCCATCATGTGGAGGAGGGTGCTCTTGCCGCTCCCGGAGGGGCCGAATATCGCCATGTAGTCGTTCTCGTGGATCGTTAGCGAGAGTTCGCGAAGGGCGTCCACCCTGGAGTCGCCCATCCGGTAGAACTTGCTTATCCTCTCGAGCTTGATTATCTCCCTTACCATCACTTCACCATGTCGCGGAGGTACTCCCCCATA
>CAIXOA010000059.1 GCA_903920925.1 uncultured Microcaldota archaeon
CAGGGAGGCCGAGCGCGTGGAGAGCGAGTTCTCCTCCACTCCGCGCCCGCCGCGCGCAACCGAACTGGAGACGCAACGCATGCCCGAAGAGGAATCGGAGGGGCCGAAGGATGAGCCGGTCTTCTCCAGCACGCCCACCACCCGGTATTTCTGCCCGCTTATCTCGAGTATGCTGTTCACGCTCACCTTGTCGTCCCCGAAGCTGCTGTTTGCGATGGTGCTGCCCACGACCGCGACCTTGCGGTCGCCCTCCTGCAGGAACCTTCCGGATGCGATTTTTATCGGCGTGGTCTCCGCAATGTTGGGCTGGACGCCGAGAATGGATGCGCTTATGCTGCGGCTCCGGAACGTGACGGGTGAGTTGGTGCTCACCACGCTCGTTATGAGGTCCACCCCCTCGACCATCCTGAGCTTGTCCGCGTCCCGCTCGAAGAGCTTGCCGAGCGTGGGGCGCAGGCTTGCGGGCCCGCCGGAAATCCCGCCAGAAAGGCTGACCGGGGTTATCATTATGGTACTCGGCCCGAACGCGGAGAGCTGGTCCGTGACGGAATTCCTGAGCCCGTCCGCGAGGCCGACCAGCACTATGACTGCGGCGACTCCCACCACGATTCCGACTATGGTGAGCCACGTGCGCAGGTGCTGGTGCCTCAGGTTCCGCAGGGAATAGGAAACCATGTCCTCCGTTTTCATTATGCTAACCTTGCCTGGGGCTTGGCTTTTTCCTCATCCTGAAATACCAGTATCCAACTGCTAGCACGACCACGCCCAGTATGATGAGCGTGCCTGTCCCGTCGCCCTGCTGCACCGGCGCGGACACGGAAATCATGAGGGGCTTGGCCTCGGTTATCTGCCTTCCGGACGCGTCCTTGTAATGCACCGTGACCGTCGCGTTGTAGTCGCCCGGCGCTATGTTGCCGACCTGTATCTTGTACTGTACGCTGGAGAAGTCGTCCTTCTGCAGGCCGCCGATGTACTGCTCCGGCTGGACCGTGAGCAGCTGGAATGCGCCGCTGGAAAGCTCCACGGTCGTCCCCTGTATCGCGTAGGAGCCGAGGTTGGAGACGGTCACGGAAAGGGTGTGCTCACCTCCCGCAACGAGCGGGGTGGGGTTCGCCTCGAGGTAAACGCCCACTTCCGAATCGGATTTGACGCTCATGGGCAGCGTTATCGCGCCCTCGCGGTTCTCTCCCCTCACCACCCAGCTCAGGGATGCCTGCACGTTGTTCGTGCCGGGCTGGAGGTTTGCAACCACAGGAATCTGCACCGTCTTCGTCTCCCCGCTCCCTATGTTGCCTATGTCAACCTTGTTCTCCCCGCGGAGGACCACGTTGGGGTCGGAGAAGCTGAGCTGCATGTTCTGGACCGGGTCTCCGGAATTGGTGACCGTGAGGGTGAGCGTCTCGTCCTTCCCGGTCACTATGGGCGCCTGCTGGGAAAAGATGAAGTCGCCCACCGCCTTCTTGACTGTTATGGAAACATCCTTGGTCTCGGTGTGCCCGTCGCCCACCTCATCGTTGTAGGTGAGCTGGACGGAAAGCTTCGCGGCGCCTTCGGGCGCTCCGCGCGCGTCTATGGATGCTTCACCCTGCGCGGATGCATTCACCGCGCCGAAATAGAGCTCGTCCTGGTTGAGGAAGCCTATGCCCGTGTTTATTATGGATGCACGGAGGATCGTCGCCCTGCCCCCCGAATTGGAGAGGGTTATCGTTTCCGGGGTTATGTCCTCGAGATTCTCGCTGCTGAGCGAGACGGAGAGAATTGGCTCCCTCACCACCTTTATCGGGATGGTCGCAATCTTCTCCACCTGCTGGTTCTCTATGCGGGAAACCCCGGTCGCCGGGTTTGTGATGTAAGTCTTGGTCGTGCCCTTGGC
>CAIXOA010000060.1 GCA_903920925.1 uncultured Microcaldota archaeon
CTCGCGGACGACCCGTCAGTGGAGAGGCTGATTACTCCGAGGCTCGCACTAACTACAGCGGAATACCTCGCATTCGAGAAGGACATGCACGTGCTCGTCATCATCACGGACATGACCAACTACTGCGAGGCGCTGCGTGAGATTTCCTCAGCCCGGCAGGAGGTGCCCGGAAGGAGAGGCTACCCGGGTTACATGTACACTGACCTTTCCACAATTTACGAGAGGGCCGGCAGGGTGATTGGCAAAAAGGGGACGGTCACGCAATTCCCGATCCTTACGATGCCCGCGGATGACATCACGCACCCGATTCCGGACCTCACGGGCTACATCACCGAGGGGCAAATCGTGCTCAGCAGGGAGCTGCACAGGAAGAACATCTACCCGCCGGTGGATCCGCTCCCCTCCCTTTCGAGGCTCATGAACCTTGGAATCGGAAAGGAAAGGACCAGGGAGGACCACCGCGGAGTCTCGGACCAGCTTTACGCGGGCTACGCGAACGGAAGGGATTTGAGGAGCCTGAGCGCGGTGGTGGGGGAGGAATCCCTCACGGACGTGGACAGGAAATACCTCAGGTTTGCGGATGACTTCGAGAAGAAGTTCATCACCCAGGGCCCGTACGAGGACAGGAGCATCGAGCAGACCCTTGATTTGGGATGGGACCTGCTTTCCTCGCTGCCCGAGGACGAACTGAAGAGGGTGAAGAAGGAATTCATCGAGAAATACGGGAGGAAGTTCAGGAAATAAATCAGGTGACGGAGAATGGCGGATAGGGCTAACCCGACGAGAATGGAGCTGCTCAAGACCAAGGCGCGCATAAAGCTCGCCAGGAAAGGGCACAAGCTCCTCAAGCAGAAGAGGGACGCCCTAATCATGGAGTTCTTCAAAATACTCGGCAAGGCGCGCGACCTCCGCGGCGAGATGAACGAACGCATGAAGCGCGCCTACCGCACCCTTTCCAAGGCCCAGCAGCAGCATTCCACTTTTGAGCTGGAAGGGGTTGCGGCGGGAATGGAAAAAGAACTCGGGCTGGAGGTGCGCGTGCGCAACATCATGGGCGTGCGCATCCCGGAGATATCCTCCCAATTCGAGAAGAAACCTTATCTTGAAAAGGGATATTCCGTCATCGGGACCAGCGCCGCAATAGATGCGGTGGTGGAGGACTTTGAGGAAGCGCTCAAGATAGCGATTACGCTCGCGGAAACGGAAACGGCGATACGGCGCCTCATCCTGGAAATAGAGAAGACCAAGAGGAGGGTAAACGCGCTCGAATACGTGTTGCTCCCAAAAATGGAAAAACAAAAAACGGACATAACGATGCGCCTTGAGGAAAATGAAAGGGACTCGTTCGTTAGCCTGAAGGTCATCAAGAGAAGGCTGGAAAAAGAGGGCGCTTCCTGATGAGGAAACGTTCCATTCCCAAGAGAGAGGTGCGCGACCTGAATTCCAAAATCCCATTTTTCCAATTGGATGTAAAAGCAACGGTAGAAATAGTAGAGGATACGCGGGGTACAATTATACTGGAAGAAGGAGAACCGGTATTGTTGTTGCACCAAGACAGGTGGTTCCCGACGCTCCAAACCCTTAACAAAAAGAATCCGCTAAAGAAAATAACCGTCGACATGGGAGCAATCCCCTATGTGTGCGCAGGGGCGGACGTGATGCGCCCGGGAATCAAGGCAATCGAGGATGGGATAGAAAAGGATTCCCCGGTTGCGGTAATAGACGAGAAATACGGAAAATTGCTTGCGGTGGGCATCTCCCTGTTTGGTTCGGAGGAGATGAGGAAGATGGAGAGGGGAAAAGTGATAAAGAACCTCCATTATGCCGGCGACTGGATCTGGAATTTCAAGCCTTCAGGCCACACCCAATGATCTGCTTTGGCCATTTCCGCCATCAGCATCGCTTCGCGATGACTGGCAGAAACTTGCCAGTTTCCGCCAAGCAGGTGGCCAGAAGGTTTGACAACAAGGCTAGTGAATAAGGCGTTTTGGCCTGTGCTGGGCCGGCTCGTTCTTTTTCCCGGGTTTCCACTCCTGCATCCCGTTCCCGCAAATTGCGCTTCTTTTGCGGGCCCTTTCAATCCTTTCCCAGTAGCCCCCGAATTCCTTCTGGAGCTGCACCCTGTTGCCATGGCAAAATCCCGCAGAATGCCCGAGCCTCGCCTTTATCGAAGCAACCTCTTTTGCATCAATTCCGTTTGAGGCGATGGACGCAATCCTCGCTGCCGCCCATTGCCTGTCCTCCCTGCACAACTTGTGCATGTTTTCAAGGATGCGGCCGAGCGCCCCGTTTCCCATGAGCCTTATTTCAAGCGAAAGGCATTCCTTCGTCAGCTTCCCAAAAATTCGCAGGTTTTCCGGGCCTGCGTGATTCCGGCCCAAAAGTTCCTCCAGCTTCTTCTCCACGTATTCCGGATTTTTTCCGTTAATGATCACCAAAAGGTCCTTGCAGCCCTCGCTTACTGTCGTGCTCGGGCTGGCCAGCCGTGAGAAAAGCCAGTCAATCTTTGCGGGTTTTATTTCCTCCCCTTCCTCGAGCGCCTCCCTCATCTTCCCGATGACATTGATGTCGCCTATGCAGCTGTTGCGGGATTTCTTGTACATGTGTTCGATGTAGGCCAGTGATTCGCGTTTGCGCCTCCCGCTAGTCGATTCAAGTTCGCTTCTCAATGACATATAAAACCATCCCTGCGCCCTGAGGGCCGCACGGCAGCCCTGCGCTTTTCCTTCAATGTTTGGCCATGTTTTCCCTTGCAGGTCCCAGCCCTAATTCACGGGCATGCGGTGTCTTCCAGGGCGCGGTTCCCCATTCTCCTGCATCTGCCTGCGAGGCTCCATACGGACACGCGCATCTGCGCGGGCCGGCGTTGCCCCATTGATTTTACCGGACCTGGCTTCCTGGACGATCCTTGATATGTCCTCCATTCTGGCCGCTACATCCCTGCCAAAGTCCCCCGCGTCCTTTTCAGACAGTATGATATTTCTAAAAATTTGCCGGGCTACTGTCTCCACCCCGCTCGGTGTCCAGCGCGCCATGGCCACGACGTCCGCCCTGCTTCCTTCCAGATCAGGGGGATGCTGGCATTCAAAATAACGGTTTACGTATATCTCAATGGATTTTCTGTCTACATCAACTTCTGCCATGGTTTAAATGTGGTCAAACATATTTATATATGTTTTGTTTTCCCGCATCCCGCATCTGAAATACCTTTTAATTCCTTATTCGCCCATTCTCCCTCATGTTCCTTAAGGCAAAAAATGAGATATCAAAAATCATAGCGCAGGCGTCCGGCCTCACAGAAGATGAGGCGTTCTCCTCCCTGGAGATGCCAAAGGGCGAATTCGGGGACCTTGCGTGCAAGGCCGCATTCCTTCTCGCCCCGCGCGAAAAGAAAAGCCCGGCGCAGATTGCTGCCGAACTCGCCCCGAAGCTGAAACCCCACAAATGGGTCGAGAAGGCCGAGGCAATGGGGCCGTACATTAATCTCTTTTTCACGGAAAAATTCTACGCAGATGCGCTTAAGGATATTATGAAGAAGGGAAAATCCTATGGGAAGGGGAAGAAGAAAGGGAAGGCAATGGTGGAATTTCCGTCCGTGAACCCGAACAAGCCCTGGCATGCGGGTCATTTGAGAAATGCGATTCTCGGGGATTCGGTTGCGCGAGTTCTTGCACACGCCGGCTGGAATGTTGAATCGATAGATTACATTGATGATCTGGGCCTGCAGGTCGCGCAGTCTCTCTGGGGCTACATGCATCTGGGGAACAAGCCCTCGGGAAAATTCGACCACTGGCTCGGCATGCAGTATGTGGAGGTCGCGAAGAGGATGGAAACCGACCAGAAGCTCCAGGCTGAAACCAGGGAGCTGCTCAAGACAATGGAGGGGGGAAACAGCGAGATTTCGAAAAAGGCCCGCTGGCTGGCGGAGGAGTGCGTGAAGGCGCAGTATGAAACGGATTTCTCCTATTCAATATTCCACGACGGGC
This sequence comes from uncultured Microcaldota archaeon, assembly GCA_903920925.1. Lineage (GTDB taxonomy): Archaea > Micrarchaeota > Micrarchaeia > Anstonellales > Bilamarchaeaceae > CAIXOA01. Next base: position 3,987 of record CAIXOA010000060.1, read on the forward strand.
TCATTTTTGAAAGCGACATAGTGCGCACAATATTCAACGAAGGGCTGGGGATGGTGAAGGAGAACAATGCGATAGTGCTGGAAAAAGAAGGAAAGAACACGGGCTGCTGGGTGGTTAAGCTCGGCGAAAAATTCCAGAACATGCAGGATCCGGACAAGATTTTGATAAGGAGCGACGGCACCGCGACCTACACAGGGAAGGACCTCATATTCCAGCTCTGGAAGCTCGGGAAGCTCAAGGGCAAATTCAAGTACAAGCCGTTCCTAAAGCAGCCGAACGGTGAAACCGCATTTGCGACCGGGGGGGCCGCCCCCAAGCCATTTGGGGATGCGGACATGGTCGTGAATGTGATCGGCTCGGAGCAGATTTATCCCCAGGAAGTCATAAGGGAGGTCCTGCTCCGCCTCGGCTACGGCGAAGAGGCGGCGCGCTATGTCCACCTCGCCTATGAGCACGTGATGCTTCCCGATGAGAAATTCTCCGGAAGGGCGGGCACATGGAAAGGGTACACCGCCGATGAGCTTCTCACAGAATCAATCCGGAGGGCGAAGGAAAAAATCTCCAGGGATGTTCCGGAAGCGGAAAGGGACGGCATCGCACGCGCGGTTGGCGAAGGCGCAATACGCTACTCCTTCGTGCGCACCACACCCGAAAAAAAATTGATATTCAAATGGGAGGAGGCCCTTTCCTTGGAGGGCAATTCAGGCCCATATCTCCAATACGCTTATGTGCGCGCAAGGAAGATAATGGAAAAATCCGAGGACAGGCCCGCGGTCTCATCCGGCTACAAATTCAACCAGGAAGAGAAAAAGCTCATACGTGAGCTTTGCCTTTTCCCGGAGCTGGCCGGAAAATCCGCCTCCTCTTTCAGGCCCCACATGCTCGCGGACTATTCCTATGCGCTCGCGGAAACGTTCAGCAGGTTCTATACATTGCACCAGGTCCTCAAGGCAGAAGAGGGCGCAAGGAAATCCCGCCTTGCCCTCGTGGCCGCGTTTACCAATGTCCTTGGGCTCTCCCTCTCTGTTCTCGGAATGCCACTTCCGGAAAAAATGTGATTTGATGCCTTGAAGCGACCGCGCAGGCCTGCGCGGCGTAGGTGCCGAATGACCGCAAAGGGTCTTCGGCACTCACTTCAAGGCATCATCCCGTATCCACGCGAGGATTGCTTTCGGGTCCCTGTTCAATCCAAAAAAAGCGAAATACTTCAGGATATTATATACGTCCCTCTCCAGATACTCCTCGGACCTCTTGTGGCCCAGCGCGACCGCCTGGCCCCAGTCTATTATGTAAGGCGGGCCTTCCCAGACCATTATGTTGTATTCGCTCAAGTCCGCGTGCACCAGCCCTGCCCTGTACAATTTCCGCATATCCTCCAGAATGCTCTCCAAATCCCCTTCCGCAGGCCCCACGGTGCTCATTACAGGGTATGCCCTGCCCTCCCTTCCGAGGAATTCCATCACTACGATGTTCTTTTCTAGGAATAGGGGCCTTGGCGCATGCACCCCGGCCCTTTCGCATATCTGGAGGTTCTTGAATTCCTTCTGCGCGAACGCGAAAACGAAATCCCTTTCCCTTCCGCGGAACTTTTTGTAGCGGGGGTCCCCTTCCAGGTATTCCTTCCTTCTCAAAAAGTGCGTTGTCTCAATCTTGTAGATTTTCACCGCAACGCTCTGCTCGGAGGAGGTGGTCGCAAGGAATACGTTCGCCTCCTTCCCCGTGGAAATAGGATACTCCATCCTGTTGATGACTCCCTTCTGCATAATTCGCATTAGCGAGAGTAGGGTGGGCTTGTCAAAGACCTCGCTTTCTATCTTGAACCTTTCGTTGAGGACAATCTTGTCACGCGACGGCCTTTTTTTTGTGGATACCTTCCTTGCCATCTGATCCCTATACCTTGAGGAGCCCTTTCTTCCTCAGTATGGAGGTCTCAAGCGGCCCGTATCTCCAGACGATGTCCGCCTTCTTTTCCCCCTCCACCATCCAGGGGGTGATAGCGACGGCGTCCCCTTCCTTCACCCAGATTTTCTTCCTCATCTTTCCGGGAATGCGGCACATCCTCTCCTTCCCGTCGTTGCACAGGACGGTCATCCTGCTTCCGCCCATCAGGCCGGTGACCACGCCGAGTATTTCCCCTTCCCTGGGGAAGCGGACCCTTCCCTCCTGCCCGGGTACGGGCGGAGGCCCTCTGCGATAGAAACTCATTTAACCACTCCCCTTGCCCCACACGCCTCACATACCAGCGTCCTTGCCCTCTGCCCGGCCTCGTGTACTATGTGCGTGTCCGGCTTGCCGCACTGCTTGCACGTGACCTGGGCCTTCACATATTCCTCGAATTTCTTGTTCACCACATCAGTCCTTAGTTTCCTGTGCAGAATGAGCCGTTCCCCTTCAACGGTGGCGGGCACCGCGAGCTCCTTGCCCAGGTATTTAGCCATTTCCTCCGGCGTCCTCCTCACCTTGCTTGCGGCCGCCTGGAAGTTCTTCACGATTGTTTTGGTGCCCTCGTTGAAGCAGTCCAGAACCGGAATCTCGAACCTCTCGCCCCCCTTTGTTTTCTCGGGGAGCTTTGAGTATGCGTCTTCCAAAAGCTCTTCGTAACCCATCAAATCAACACTCCTTTCCTATGACGTCAGGAGCTTTTAAACCTTACCTACGTCCCCTCCTGCCAGCTCGTCAGGTATTTCTTTTGCTCCCCGGTAAGGGAATCTATCCTAACGCCCATCGCATCCAATTGCAATTTTGCAATCTCGTCGTCCAGCTCCACCGGGAGCGTAATCACCTTCGCTGGCAGTTTTCCCTTGTTCTTCACCAGGAATTCGCAGGAGAGCGACTGCCCCGCAAAAGAGGTGGCCATCACTTCCGAGGGATGCCCTTCAGCCGCGGCGAGGTTCACGAGCCTCCCTTCCCCACACACATAGATTTTCTTCCCGTCCAGCGTGTACTCGTCCAGGAAGGGCCTCATCTTCCTGTGCTTTGCTGCCTTTCCCAGTGCCTCAAGATCCAGTTCTACATTAAAATGCCCGGAGTTCGCAAGCAGGGCGCCATCCTTCATCCTTCTCATGTGCTCCAGCCCGACCACGTGCTTGTCGCCCGTAACCGTGATGAAAATTTCCCCGATTGCCGCCGCCTCCATGATAGGCATCACCCTGTATCCATCAAGAGTCGCCTGCATCCCGCGGAATGGATTCACCTCCGTAATCACCACGTCCGAGCCCATGCCCTTCGCGCGCATCGCCACCCCCTTTCCGCAGTCTCCGTAGCCGCACACCACCACGGTCTTTCCCGCAAACAGGATGTTGCTTGCGCGGAGTATTCCGTCAATAGTTGATTGCCCCGTACCGTAATAGTTGTCCAGCAAATGTTTTGTTTTATTATCATTCACCGCAATCATCGGGTACTTGAGCACGCCGTCCCGTTCCATCGCCCGCAATCTTATGATTCCGGTGGTGGTCTCCTCGCACCCCCCAATCACGCCTTTCAGCAATTCCGGCTTCTTTGTATGTATCCAGGTGACCAGGTCTCCGCCATCATCAATGGTGATGTTCGGCTTGTAGGAAAGCACCTTGTCTATGTACCGGTAATAATCCTCAGTATTCTCGCCTTTATATGCAAAGACCGCAACTCCCTCTTTCGCGAGCGCCGCGGCAACATCATCCTGCGTTGAGAGGGGGTTGCATCCCGTAATCACCACCTTCGCCCCTCCCGCGCGAAGCGTCCTAACGAGCACCGCCGTCTCCTTTGTAACATGGAGCGCAAGCCCGACCGTAACTCCCGCAAATGTCTTTTCCTTCGCAAACCTCGCGGCAAGCGTCTTCATGATGGGCATGTGCTTCTCCGCCCACTCTATGTTGAGCATCCCCTGCTCAGCGAGCGACATATCCTTTACTTCATAATCTTTTCCAGAATCCATAAGTTTCACCAGAATAATTCACGCTTATTTGTATCCGAATGTTTTAATATCTCCCTTCTAATCCCTCTTCGGATGCGTTTTCCAGTA
>CAIXOA010000061.1 GCA_903920925.1 uncultured Microcaldota archaeon
CACTGATGTTCTACGGCCAGATGAGGGGATGAGGGCATGAGGATGGCTTTCGCGAACAGGACGATGGAAGTGCTGGATTCGAGAGTGTTCCAGCTCGGAGAGAAGTTCGAGTGGGCGGAATTCCTTTTCTTGGGATTCTTGGCATTTTTAATTCCATTTTTGGTCGGGAATCCGCAACTGCTGGTGGGGACGCTGGTTAATGCGTTCCTGGTGGTTGCTTCCCTTAATCTGGATGCGAAGAAGGTGGTTTCGATTGCATTATTGCCGAGCCTGGGGGCGATTGCGCGCGGAGTTTTGTTTGGGCCGTTCACCTTTGCGCTCGTGTTCATGGTTCCGTTCATCTGGGCGGGGAATGTTTTGCTCATATTGACGATGAAATACCTTTTCGGGGAGAAGAAGGTGAATTATCTCCTGTCGCTGGGGGCTGGTGCATTACTAAAGGCGGGGTTGCTGTTCGGTTCCGCGTATTTGCTCCTGCAGTTCGGGCTTGTGCCTGCGCTTTTCCTCACGGCCATGGGGATTGTGCAACTGGTTACCTCGGTTGGGGGCGGGATAGCCGCTTTCACGGTTTGGAAGCTGAGTGCGCGGACTGGGCTGTTCTAATAGCATTAAAACACTAATCCTGCAACATATAGAGCGTGGGGCAGCTTAGATTCAGGTTTTGGAGAAGAGATACCGAACGGCCAAAGGATGAACTGAAAAACCAGCCTCTGGCAGTTGCGATGAGACCGGATGAGAGGCAGGAGCAAAAAGCGCCACAGAATCAGGTCCAGATTGCGGAAAAGGAGAAGAAGAAGCCCTCCGCACACATTAATTCGGTGGATGTGGCGCTGGACGGCTACGATGACATATTCTCTGATTTTGACCCTTCCCCTTACAAGATAAGGCTTCTGTCCAGGGACTTCCTGGATGAAATCAACAGGAGAAACAGGGAGACCAAAGCTGGGGATATCGAGGTCAGGCTCACCCTCCCGAAGGGAAGGAGAAACAATGTTGTGGAAAACATAATCCGGGAAAGGCTCGGGGAATACTACAGGATGAGGGCGCAGAAGGCGGATGAGGAAATAAGGGCAAGGGAGATAAAGGGCTGGAAATACATGGGCGTGGGGGTCGCGCTCAACGTCATGGGAATGCTAATAGTACACTTTCTGGAGAGCGTAAATGTGGGGTTCAAGGTTGGGGGCGGGTTAATCGAGATGGCGGGGTGGATATCCGCCTGGGTGGGGGCGGAAAGGGCGATACTGGAAACCCCGAAGGAGATGAAGGAGCAGAAGGAGTTTCACGAAAGGATGAGCAGGGCGAATTTTGTTTTCATGTCCGAGGAGGATGTGGTGAGGAGAATAGAGAAAACTAATGTTGAAGCTGGAAAGCCCCCGGAAAAGAAGGAGGAAAAACCTAAAGAGAAGAAATCAGCGGAACCCGCCGCCACCGGAGCTCCCGCCGCTGAAGCCGCCGCCCCCGCCGCTGGACCAGCCTCCGCTGGAGCCGGAGGAGAACCCTCCGGTTGAGGGGCCGTACCTGTTCCCGTATTTTGAGAGGTTGCTTACGGCGAATGCGGATGCGTAGAATGCATAGAAGTGGGTATTCATCGTCTGCACGCTCTGCAGCCTCTGGGGAAGCAGAATGTTCAGTTCAGAAAGGTGCTTCCTCACCTTGTCCGCAAGGCCTAGGGCGGTCGCATAGACAAGGATTTCGCCCCAGATGACCGCTGAGCCGGGCGGGTATTCCTTCAGCCTGCTGGCCCGGACGGCGCGGCGGAAGGCGTCCCATTTCTCGAACTCGTCGGCGTACATCTTCGGGTATTCGGATTTCATCGCGGAATAGTAGTAGGCTAGCAGGGGGGCGAGGATTATTACGCCCGGCGCAGAGATTAGCAGAGCCACCAGCAAATCAATCCCCATGGTCGGGACGTTGCTGAACATGTAGGGAAACATGCACAGGGAGAAGACCACCAGGAAGAAGGTTATGGAGCCAAGCTGGTTGACCCTCGCTTCCCTTGAATTGGAGACTGACGAGAGGCCCTTGTCTTTTATGATTTTCTTCATTTCCGAGTGGTAGATGTCCATATTCTTCTCCACGGACAATTTCTTCGCGTCATCCTTGGTGCGTATCTTCTTGTAGTCCTCGGCCATCTGGTCCAGGTCCACTTCCTTCTTCTCGGAGAATATGAGGTCGAGGACCGCATTCTCATATGGCTTCAAGCCCTCGGGCCTATTCTTCAGGAAGAGGATGGTGCGCTCGCGCTTCAATTCCATCGTCTCGCCGGGCTTCTTTTCCAATTCCATTATGTCTATAATGTTCCGGTTTATGAGGTCCACCAAAGTGGAGGCGAAGAGGTCCTTTTCCGGGAACTCGTTGCGGATGAGGGCGGCAACAACCGCCGGCTCCTCCTTGTCCGGGGGCATGAGGTTGTCCGGGTATTTTTTTGGCTGGAGGAAGGAGTGATATGCGGCGGAGATGGCGAGCACGAGGCAGATTATGAATGTGATGGAGCAGCAGCACACGGGCGAGCCGTCGCCGTCAAAAAGGCCGGCGGGCTTCTGTGGCTCCTGCTTCGCGTAGGACTCCCGCTCGTTCTGGAGGATTGCCAGGGCCGATGCATTGACCGTGCGCGAGGTGTGCACCGAATCCCGCGCGAAGAGGTAGCAGCCGCCCACATAATTGCCAGATGGGACGTCGTTCATGTCCACTAGTATGGTTAGGTTCTCTATGTGCGAGCTTCCCTGCTTGGAGGAATAGATTTCGTAGTGCATGTCCTTTCCGCGCGAGGCTTCGGGCAACGCCATGCGGGACTGGAAGATTGCCGCGGATACGGGCCAGTTCGCGCCGTAGTGCTCGTAGCAGATGCGGGCGAAATCGTTGTAGAGTTCGACGCGGTTGGAGATGGTGTAATCCAGTTCCACTATATCCTGGCCCTCGTGGACATCGGTCCAGACGATTTCCGCGTTCTCCGGGTTGTCCGGTGACTGCTGGACGCGGTTGCCGGCCGCGGAGCCGTCCACCTTCACGCTGTTCACGTGGATGCTGGAAAGCTGCTCGTAATCCTGTAGGCGTATTGAGCGGTAGCCCTCGTGCTGCGTCATCTGCGCCATGTCCTCCGCCGTGATGGTGAAGGTTATTGTCTCCTTTACGTGGAGGGCGCCATTTGTTTGGACAGTTGCATCTGTGAGGTAATTGTCTATGGTAAACGAAAATGCGGATGCGCAAAGAATCAGAAAAGC
>CAIXOA010000062.1 GCA_903920925.1 uncultured Microcaldota archaeon
ACACAACGCCCACGGACGAGTATGATGTAAGGTAGTATGTGTTTGATATCATCGATGCGAGCGGGAAATTCCTTCCTCCGCTGGAAAGGAGGAATATGTGCGGAAAATACGGGCTGCTCCCCGTTCCGCTTATCGGGAGATTCAAGCGTGGGGAGATCGAGAAAGTAAAGGAAGCCGCGCGGAAGCTGGACAGGGAAGGAAAGGAAGGGATGGTCATGAGGGGGCTCGGCCCGGGCAGGGAAATGATAAAGCACGTGACGCCTTCTTCGGATATCAATGATTTGCGGGAATCTTCCTCGAAAATATTCGACATGCCCTCCGGATTCATGAAGCAGAGGGTATTCAGGTCTGCGGTTTCAATCGGCGAGCTGGGATTGCAGGGGGAAAAGTACGGGAAGGCGCTGGGGGATGCGCTATATTCCGGATTTGTGGATGCGCTGGCGCATGGGAAGGTGGAGGAGAAACTCAGGGTCCGGGTGCTGGATCTGAAAACATGGGACAGGATTCTTGAGGGGATTGGAAAAGAGGTGGAAGTAAGGGTGGACGGGAAGGCGAAGAAGGGCGGGCTTTACGAGATAAACTTCACCAAAACCTACAAGGAAGGGACGAAGATAATGAAGAGGGCGCTGGAAGGGCACCCGCAGGAAGACTAATCCTTCTTCTTTTTCTTGTGCAGGATTCCGTGGAATTTTGCCGCGTCTATCCACTCGCATCCGATTTTGTTCGCAAGGTGGAATATTCCTTCATCACTGCTTACTATTGCGGCCTCAAGCTCGAATGCGAGGAGGACTATCTCGAAATCCTCCTTGCTGTCCACGATTCCCGTGCGCATCGAATCCCTGTACTTGTCGCGGAGCTTGCGCAATTTTTCGTCGTTGTCCGGGCGGTTGTCCACCGCGAATTCCTCCGCGAGGCGGAGGCCCTTGTTCACCCTTCCGCGCACATCGTCTATGAACTCATAGAAAACGGCTGCGGGGAGGTTTATGGAGTAGATGTTGGGGGCCTTCCTTTTGACTATCCCTTCCAATGAATGGAGGTTCGGGGCGAAATTTGAGAGCTCTTTCCAGATGGAAGGGGGCATGTAGAAATTCGCGTCAAATTCCCCCGCCAGGATGGCGAAATGGTCCACCGCCTCCTGCGGGCTGTTCCCAAAAGGTGTGCGGGCTGCCGGATTTACGAACAGGCTTGTGTCGAGGACATATTTTTTCACGGGCTTCATAGGGGTGGATAAGCCAAGAAACATTAAATATCTGCGTCTGGGAGGGGTTTTTAAGAGTTTTGTCGTAATATATAGTTAGTAATGGTGTCAAAAATGGACGCAAGAAAAATTACTGCACTTCATTATTCAAAGGAAAGGCCAATGGGAATGCCCGGCCTTCACAGGGCCACGTTCTGGAACAGGGACGAGTTTGACAGGCTTCTCGCATCAAGAAAAGCGGACGTTCCGGAAAAGGAATGGATGAAATTTCTTGATTTCCTCGCCCATGCGCCTGCGAACATAGAGAGCAAGGCGGCAAGATGGGAAAGGGGGAAGATCCCCCGCTCACTGGATGAGATACGCTCGCCGGTGGACGAGTTCGTGTGGAGGCTCCAGCTCTTCGTGAAATGCACGGACAAGACCCAGGTCCCGACCGTGGAGGAGTACGCGGCGAATGAGTACAACAAGCTCAAGTTCCGCGGGACGATACCTTATGTGGACCAGGCAAGGTCAACCGCAAGCGCAAAGGGCAAGGGGCAGGAGGAACTGGACGCGACGGTGCGCGTCATGCACACATATTTCCTTGCTGCGATGGGGATATTCAGGTTCATGAGGGACACCCTGGTGGGGGACGCAATTTCAGGGGTGATACCCGCGCCGGAGGACAATCCGCAGGTCAGCGCGGTGGAGGGCGCGAGGTTCCTCATCACGCTCAGGGCGCTTTTCGAGATACACAACAAGCTCGTTGACATAGAAGAAACTGCCGGAAAGAGCATTTACTCCCGCCTTAAGATAAGGGGTTCGCTCGCCACGGGGGATGTCTCCATAATGAAGAACGACATCCGCAGCACGATAATATGCGAAAAAATGAACTTCGCGGCAAGGCTTTCCGGGATTCCCGCGGAGATGGAGCTAATCGTGGATGGGGAGACCGCAAAGCACATTGAGCCTTACTTTGAGCTGAAGAAGGTGAGGGTGGCGGGGGTCGTGGAGGACGAGATTGCAAGGCTTGGGAAGGAGCTTTCGGAATGCAGAGCGCCTGCGAACGGGGAGGAAGCAACCCAAGAAGGGAAGGAAAAGCTCCTCAGGCTGATAGACATCAATTTCAGGCTCCACAAGCTTTATGAGATAATGTACCATGTTTTCGAGCTCCCGAACCTGGACGACGAGGAGCTGCGCGGAGAGGGCAGGAAGAATACCGAGACCCCGCTCAGGGACAAGATGGAGGAGCACGATGCCGCTTTCCTTAAGACAATAGATGATTTTGATGCGGTGAAGCTTCTCGGCCTGGACGCCGGGATAAAGGCGATAAAAAGGAGGGCGGAGCGCGATTACAGCACAGAGGCATACAACAAGGTGCGCAAACTCCACCTCAAAGGATACGGGATCGAGGCATTCAACGACCTTTACCAGTTGGCTGGGTACAAGAAATTCCAGGACGACGTGGACTCCATACCCCAGAAATGCAAGTTCAGGAAAATGTACCTGGAGGAGGATGCGCTGGCAGAGGGCGGGAAGAGCAGGATGGAGGAGTTCGTGGATGCGGTCGCGAATGCATATTACATTTCCCCGAAGGCGGATTTCAACCCCGGGGTTGCGGCCTATCTGATGACCATTATGCAGCTGACGGGCTCCCCTGACTTCGCGTACCAGAAGGCCTGCAGGGCGGTGGGGATGACGCTCCACCTGCTTGAGGGCATGCAGCAGGACTGGGGAAACCAGAGGAACATGCTTCTGCAGAAGGTCCAGGGCGACCTTGTTGCAAGGGGCGTTTTCACCGCAGAAGGCGGGTTGATGCAGGAAGGGCTCTCTGAATACCTCGCGGAATCCGTTGTCCTGCCCGCGTTGCTCGGCGAAGTGGGCCTGCTGAGGCTGGGATGCGAGAACGGAAGGGACCACGGCAAGGTCGGTGACATAGGCCAGTGGCTCGGAAGGGACAAGGCCTCGTTCACGCCTGCGGAAGAGGAGATAAAGAAGGCGGTCCTTAACCTTCACCTGGAAAGCGTGAAATTCCTTGAGGAGGTAAACCAGAAGACAGAACAGGATTACAAATACACGCTCTTCAGTGAAAGGACAATAAAGATAATCAGGAACCTTTCATACAAGGAACGCTGGCAGGACATCGCGGGGAAGATTGATGCCGCGGATGCTCTCGCCGCGGAAGTGGTGCTAACCTCCGGCGCGATACAGTCCATGAGGAAGCTCAAGGCATACAAGCTGAACCGCGGGCAGAAGCCGGTGGAATGGAAGGCGATAATGTTCGAGCTGAAGAAGCTCAACCTCCATCCTACGATGGTGGGGATGTATTCCGAACTCTTCCTTGAGAACGGGGCGGCATAGAATTATAAACGCCGGAATTTGAGGAAAGAGCATGGAGACCTTCGCGGAATTCCAGCGCCGCAGGAACTCTGAATTCTATTCTTCCAAAGGCGGGCGCATCTATTCCTCTTTCCGCACGTTTGCACATTCAAAAAAATTCGCGGAGGCGAATGCGGTTGAGTTTGCGAGGCGCGCCCCGCGGAAGGGCAAATTGCGAATTTATGAAATCGGGGTTGGGGATGGGGCTTTTGCGGCGAACTTTTTGAAGGCGCTTCGGAAGATAAATGGCGAAGTGGAAGAACGGACCACTTACGTGCTGTGGGATTTCTCGGAGAAGGGGGCGGAGCTGGCGGCGAAGAAATTGGACGGATTTTCCTTTGAAACAGTTGTGGAGCCTGCGTGGGAATGGAAGAAGATGAAAAATGCGACTTGTGTGAAGTGCAATGAGCTTCTGGATGATTTGCCGACGCGGATGCTTGTGCGGAGGGGGACGCGGATTTTCGAAGTGATGGAAGACAACGGCGGGTTTTTGGAAGTGGAAGCACGGCTGGAAGCTGACACCTACTCGTTCATGGAGGGGATGCCGGAGGGCTACTGGGTTCCGGTTCCGGAAATCGGCCTGGAATGCGTGCTGGGATGGAGAGGGAAATTGGCGGACGGCGGATGGATGGATATTTTCGATTACGGGTTTGCGGATGCGGAAAGCATGCGCGCGCTCCCGCGGAATGCGTGGAATTCTGCAATAGTGCGGGAGTTTTCCGGGCAGGTTACCGTTGATGTTAACTTTGCGTTCCTGAAAAGGTTTACCGGAGGGAGGCTGGAGGCGCAGAAGGATTATGTGGAGAGGGCGCTCGGGAAGGATTTGTGGGAAGTGGAGGTTGGTAAATTGGATTACTTTTCCTACGGGGAAGTGAAGGAGAACGAGCAGAAATTGAAGAACGGGGGATATGACCTAGGGCTTCTTCTGGGCGGTAGCGAAAAATCAGAATACGTACATCTGGAAATCCCTAAATAAGCTTGACGAAGCCCCTGCCCACTTCAGGCAAGTTCGCCCCGAAGAGGTTGGTGGACGCAAGTATGAAGCTCATTGTGATTACCATGGCTATGAAGGGCATGCACAGGAGATTCACTATCGCGCCCGCGAGCGCGTCCCTCAACCCATCAAAGAATGATTGCGCCTCCTTCTGCTGGGATTTTGCCCACATCAGCACCTTTTCCGCCTGGCCGGGGTTTGCGGTGTTGCACATGTTCGGCATGGATGGAAGCTCCTTCGGAACGCCGCAATAGGACGGGTTGAGCGAGAGGTTAATCGCAAGCATGTAGGCAATCGGGAAAACGAAATAGAACCCCACTATGAACGCGAGCACGTAGGCGCCCGCGCCGCGCGTGGGCGGGAAGGCCCTGAGCAGTATCCCAATGGGGAAGAAAAGGGGCAGTGCGAAGGCGGAAACGAACTGGAGTATGTTATTGAATACCGTGAACAGGAATGCGGTGAAAACGGTGTAGTTCATTATGTTCATGGCGGTCTGGGTGAAGACCTTGATGCCCCATCCGCTCCCGGCATCCGACATGAACGCGTCCTTGGTGAAGGACTCCGCAAGGAAGAACGGGGACGCGTACCTGTAGGCCTTGACGCTTATATCCCTCAGGCAGGAGTAGCTGTTGTTCATGTAGAGCTCGGAAAGGTGCAGGAGCGTCCCATTATCGCCCTGGGGATACATCAGGTCGAACGTATCCGGTGTGAGCGCGATCCCCTGCTGGGCGTAGTTGGCGATTATTATCCCCTCCATCCCCTTCAATGCGATGCTTTCCCCGAGCGTGAAGAGAACCCCGAAAAAGATGACGATGAGGAAGGTGGAGATTGCGAATATCATCTCAGCCTTCGCCCACTGTTCCAGGCTCTTGTTTGAGAATGCGCGGGAGAGCATTATGGCGACTGCGGAGAGCGAGAAGGAAAGGAGCACTATCAGCAGGGAGACTGCCATCCATTCATCCATCATATCAGCCTCGTGAGGTTGGTCACGTCTATCTCCTCCCCCATGGATTTGCTGAGGTACCTTATCGTGGTCACCAATATAAGCGTATTGAAGGCCGGGAAGAAAAGCCCTATGAGGAAGGCATATCCGGCGGCGTTCCCGGCAAGATAAAGAATCCCGAAGGCCAGCACCTCTATCCCCGAGCGCATGAGCTTCCCTATGAAGTCAAAGATGCCGAGCACACCCATGCTGTCCTTCCACCAGTCCATCATCTCCTGGCCGCCGACTCCGGAAACCTCGGATGAGAAATTGGTTATGAGGTTGTCGCTTGCTTTTATGGGCTGCAGCCCTATCTCGCCCTCCATGATTATGAGGAACGGGTACACGAAAAGGAAGCCCAGCGATATGGCTATTATGGTGCCCCCTATCCTGCGGGTGGGAGTGAAGCTCCTCAGGAAAAGCCCGATCGGGAGGTAATACTTAAGGAAGCCCAGGGCGACGAAAAGGATGAGGAATATCTGCGCCTTGTTCAGTATGAATGCGATTATGAGGACGTTGAAGGCATTGGTGAGGCCCGGTTTTATCGTCGCGGCGAAGCCGCCCGTGGGCTGGAGCTGGGCGCCGAGCCCGAGGGGCTTTCCGGTGAGCTTCATGGAGCTTATGAGGTCAAGGCCGCTGTAGAACCCATAGAGGGCGGTGGTTATGTGCATGACGCCAGAGGAGAAGCTGTCCAGGTAGAAGATTGCGCCGTCATAGATGTTGTAGCCGGACGGGATGGTGCTGCCCGGGAAGAGCCATGAGGCGTTTATGTTGCATGCGAAGTCCGAGGCGGCGATGACGCCTATTATGATGAGCACCGTGACAAAAACTTCGTACAGCTCTATCTTCGCCCATCCTGTGCCTTCGGCGTTCTGGAAGAATTTGTTAACCAAATAAAGGAATGTTATTATGGCAACCGAGGCGAGGAGCGCCGCGCCGGAAATGAGCTGCCACTCAGGGAGGAATGAAAGCTGCCCCCCCGCGCAAACCGCACCCGCAACCGAAAGGCCTGGCATTTTTCCACCTAGATGAGCTTGATGAAGGCGCTCACGTTTATCTCCGTCCCGAGGAAGCGCGAAAGCTCCTTGGCGAAGGTCAGTGTCACGAAGATGTTTATCAGCCCCAGGAAGAAGCTGAGTATGAAGACCGTGTATATGATGTCCTTCAGCGTCTCTATGAATACCATGGTCGCGGAGACGATGAGCATGGGGCCGAGGAAAGTCCCGGTGATTAACTTGACCGCTATGGCGGCTATCGCGAGGTCACCGAACCCGCTCTGGGCGAAGAATGATGCGATGGCGTTCTGCACCGGGGTCCCGTAGGCGAAGTCCCCGTAGCGGAGGCGGTATGCCTCGTAGTTTATGGTGAGCATCATCGGGTATATTATGAAAAGGGCGAATGAGAATGCGATGAGCGCGTTGCCCCCTCCTCTCAGCTGCGGAACGCTGCGCAGCAGTAACCCTAGGGGGAAGAGCATCGGCATCATGACGCTTTGTATGAAGCATAGAAGATTGATGTTGGCAAGCCACTCGCCCATGGCCACGGAAAGCAGGGAGGCTGAGGAGCCTATTCCGTCTATCATGGGCCGCAGGACGGCGCCGAAGTTCAGGGAAACCCCGGAGTACATTGTCTTCCCCAGCCTTATGGGCGCCGTATAGTACATGTAGAGCGCCATGTTGAACAGGGCAAGGGAGGACGTGTCCTTGGAAATCTTCAGTATCATGGTCTTGGAATAGTTCTGGGCCACGCCCATGAACCCCCCGGCCGTACCGTGGTGCGTCCCGAGCACAGTGTTCGAGATGAGGCCCGATATGGCGAAGAAGCCCACGAATATC
>CAIXOA010000063.1 GCA_903920925.1 uncultured Microcaldota archaeon
AAGGATGAAATTGGCATATGAGACATGTTGTTTTTCCTGGCCGCTATTTTTGATATCTACCGAGAGAACATAGTAATAGCCAAAATCCCAGACATCCATGCCCGCAGCCGTAAGATCAGTATAACAGTGCTCAGTCCGCTCCGGCCCGGAAATAGTTACTTCCATGCCATCTCTTGTTATTGCTTTCTGGCCGAGCGAGTATGTTGGGCAATCATTATCTGTGAGATAATTGCATCCCGCGGGGCCCAATCCGTCTTCCGGAGTTGCCGGCAACTGCTCAGGAGGCGCTGCCTGTTGCGCAGGGGGAGTTGTCGGGGCGGTTGGGGTTGTGGGGGCGGTTTCTGGTGTTGTTCCACCCGCAGGGCAGTTGGCAGGACTGCTCACAACCGTTCCATCTGGGCATACGTGCTGAGTCGCCCCTGGTTGTGATGTGCAACCAGCAAAAAGAAGCAATCCACCGAGCAACAGGACAAACAGCATTCTTTTCATGACCATGTTTCTTGTGCAAGAATTATAAGGCTTTCAAGTTGTGCCGTTTATCGGACCACGGTCTCACAATTTAAAAATCTAAACAGGGATGGAAATCCTTCATCCGGCTGGTGCTCTCATGGAGATAAGGAAGGTATCCGAATTCAAGGACATTTCAGCAAAGGAGGCGCTCAATCTTCTCAACGCGACGGAAAGCGGGCTCACGGAATCCGAGGCCTCCGCCCGTGCAAAAACCTTCGGCTTCAACGAGGTGGTGGAGAAGAAGAGGAAACTTCTCCGGGAGTTCCTCTCCAAATTCTGGGGCCCCATGGCGTGGCTTCTGGAAATCGCGGCCATCCTCGCTTACGCAATAGGCGACCATGGTGATGCCTACCTCATCTTCGCCCTGCTCCTGATAAACACAATCATCAGTTTTGTGAACGAGAGCAATTCCCACAAGGCGCTCGAATTGCTTAAGAAAAAGCTTTCCATCCAGTCCAGGGTCCTGCGGGACGGCAAATGCGTCATGAAGGAAGCGCGGGAGCTCGTTCCCGGAGACATAATAATCGTGCGGCTGGGTGACGTGGTGCCCGCGGACGCAAAACTAATAAGCGGCGACATCTCCGCGGACCAGTCCGCGCTCACCGGCGAATCTCTCCCCGTGGATTTGAAGGAATCCGGCCTCCTTTATACGGGTTCCATAATCAAGAGGGGGGAAGCCAAGTGCGTGGTTGTAGGCACCGGGATGAACACCTATTTCGGAAAAACCGTTGAGCTTGTCAACATCGCCAAGCCCAAATCCCGCCAGGAGGAGATAATGCTCACGATAGCGAAGTACATGATGTACCTCAGCATAATCGCCTTCCTCATAGTGCTTTTCTTCGCCATAAGGATGGATGCCGGCTTCCTGTTAATAGCGACCTTCGCGGTCCTGTACATAGGTGGAGGAGTGCCCGCCGCCCTGCCCGTGATGTTCACCATCGCCCAGGCAACCGGAGCAACCCAGCTCGCCAAGAAGGGCATTCTTGTCACAAGGCTGGATGCGATAGAAAATGCCGCTTCGGTGGAGGTCCTTTGCCTGGACAAGACCGGCACCATAACGATGAACGAGTTGGAGGTCGGGGATGTCATTCCGTTCTCTGGCTTCAGGAAGGAGGATGTGCTCCTGAACGCCTGCCTCGCCTCCAACGAGGAAAGCAAGGATGCGATTGACAGTACCATTCTCGATTATGCAAAGGCCCAGAAGGTTTCTTTTGGCGCATTCAAACGCATCTCTTTCACTCCTTTCGACCCCTCGACCAAGAGGACGGAAACCATGATGGAATCGAAGGGAAAGCGGTTCAAGGCGGTGAAGGGTGCCCCGCAGATAGTCCTTTCCCTCTGCAAAAAGGCAACCAAAAAAATCCAGGATGAGGCCACAAAAGCAGTTCAGGACCTCTCCCTCAAGGGATGTAGGACGCTCGCGGTCGCAAGGTCCGAGGACGGAAAGCCGGAAAGCCTCCAGTTTGTGGGGCTCCTCGCGCTGGCCGACCCGCTTCGCCCCGATTCCAAGGCGATGATTTCGGAGATGAGGGATTCCGGAATAAGGCCCATGATGCTCACCGGGGACAACATCTCCGTAGCCAAGGAAATAGCATCCCAGGCCG
>CAIXOA010000064.1 GCA_903920925.1 uncultured Microcaldota archaeon
GAGCAAAAAGGTGAAGCTCGCCCGTGTTTTGGAAATTGAGGAAGAAATCCACCACGACCTGATGGCGATGGTGAAGGCCCTCTCCGAGCAGAGCGGCGAAGCCGGTGCTTATGTGCACATGGGCGCAACCAGTTATGATATAGAAGATACCGCAACCGCGCTAATCTTCCGGGATGCGCTCGCATTGGAGAAGGAAAGACTGCTCGCCCTTTCCGAAATACTCAAATCCCTAGCCCTCAAGCACAAGAAGACCGTGTGCATAGGACGGACGCATGGCCAGCACGCCGTTCCTACAACTTATGGGATGAAGTTCGCCCTTTACTATACGGAAGTGAAGAGGCACCTCCAGAGATTGGAAGAAGCCGAAAAGCGCATCCTCGTCGGAAAGATGAGCGGCGCCACGGGCACACGCGCTGGCTTCGGAAAGGATGGGGAAAAATTGGAAAAGCGCGTAATGGAACTGCTCGGCCTCGCCCCCGTTTCGGTCTCCAACCAGGTAATCCAGCGCGACAGGCACGCGGAGATAATGTCCCTGCTCGCCCTCATCTCCGGAACGTGCGAAAAAATCGCAAAGGAAATAAGGAACCTCTCCCGCCCCGAGATTGGCGAAATAGCCGAGCCTTTCGGAAAGAAGCAGGTCGGCTCCTCCACGATGCCGCACAAGAGAAATCCACATAAGTCCGAGAGGATATGCTCGCTCGCCCGCCTCGTCCGGGCAAATGTCCAGACAGCCCTTGAAAACATCCCCCTCGAACATGAGAGGGACCTCACCAATTCCGCCAACGAGCGTTTCATCTTTCCCGAATCATTTATCGTAACGGACTATATGCTGGTGCAGCTTTCCTCCATCCTTCCGGGCCTCCAGTTCTTCCCGGAGAACATAAGGAAGAATTTGGAGCTCACGAAAGGCCTCATAATGGCTGAGCGGGTTATGATTGCGCTCACTGAAAAGGGCGTAGGGAGGCAGGATGCCCATGAAGGGGTGCGCGAGCTTTCCCAAAAGGCCTTCGCAGAGAACAAATCCCTTCGCGAAACCCTGGAAGCCAGCCCGCTGGGGAAGAAATTCTCCAAAAAGGAGCTGGACGGCCTTTTCGACCCATTCACCTACATTGGGGATGCGGAAAGGATTGTGGAGAATGCGGTAAAATAGGCATGCCGCGGTCGAGGGGGGCAATCAGCCTGCCGCAACGAAGCCTTCCACCGTCAATAGTTTTATAAAGGCTAAACCACTAATCCCACCGTTGGTGTTACCGATGGTCACAGAAAGACAGCTCGCCTACGGTGCGGCGGGGATAGGCCTTTTCGGGGCGCTCATGTGCCTCGCTTCGGGCGGCGGGATTTTGAGCATTGTTTCTGCGTTTATCGCATTCCTCGGGACGGTCTTTGCGGTCCTTTTCCTGAAATACGGGTACATCGTGGTCCCCCTCATAACCCAGAGAACCAACATCATACTCATGACCGACACGGGATATGAGATACCGCCCTCCCAGGACGTCATCGTGAAGAAGGTCGGGAACCTCTATTATTCCAGCGCGTTCCTCGGCATAAGGATTTACGAGTCCGCCACCGAAAAGACGACGGAGCAGAACGCCGCCTACAACGAGGATTTCGAGCGCGCGATCTCAAACATAAAATACGTCGCAAAGGTATCATACATGCTATACGCCGAGGACATAGCGGAAGAGAGGAAGAAGATAGAAACGAAAAAAGCGGAGGCGCAGCTCCGCCTCTCGCGCGAACGGGAAAAAACGGAGCCGGATGTGCTCAAGATAGACAAGTACGAGAGGGAAGTTAGCATGTGGGACGAGCAGCTCAACAAGCTCACGAGGGGCATGAGGCCCATGGGCGTCCTTGCCTATGCGATGACGACCGCCAGCGGCGTCTCGAAGGAAGCCGCAATAGCCGCGGTGCGCGGCCAGGCGAGGGAGCTCAAGGTGACGCTCTCCAACTCGCTGAACGTCCAGGTGGAGCAGCTCGCCGCGGACCAGATGCTCAAGTGCTTCGAGTGGGAGAAGGCCATGCCGCCCACCCCGAGGGAGCTCGAATCCGCCCTCGTATAAGCAGCAATGTGATAAGATGGCTTTGCAGATATCCAAGATATCCAACCGGGAACTTGCCAAGCGCAACATCCTAGTGCATCCGCCCGAGCCCCCGATGGAGGCGCTGTTCTCGGACCCTTCCAATTCCATTTACATAGGGAGGACGAAGATACTCAACATCCCCTTCTACTGGTCCTTCGCCGAAATCGCGAACCCGCACATCGCGGCGGTGGGCATCAGCGGCTCCGGGAAATCCTACTTCATCAAGACCTTCCTCACCCGCGCCTCGTTCGTCTGGGGCTCCAACGCCCTCATCATCGACTGGGCGGGGGAATACAAGGACTGGGTCAGGCAGACCGGGGGGCGCGTAATCGCCCTCGGGAAGGGCTCCTACCTCAACATCCTGGATTTAGGGGGGATGAAGCCCTACGACCGCATAAAGCAGATAATGCGCACCCTTGCGATACTCACGGACATCGAGCAATACCCCGAGCAGAAGAGGCTAACCGAGCAGGCGATCGAGCAGTCCTATGTGAACAACAAATACCGCATGGACTCGACCGAGCAGAGGGACGAGCTGGGGAGGCCCCTCACCCCGCCCACCCTGAAGGACGTGATGAAGATACTGGAGGAAAAATCCTCCCTGGGGACATATGAGTTCCCCGCGGAGCTGGAAAACGCAATCTACCGCCTCAAGGAGTTCACGAAGCCTGGCGAGGACTTCTTCGCCCAGCGCAGCACCGTGAGCCTGGACGAGCTCACGAACTCCGGCCTCGTAGCCCTGGACCTCTCCGGCCTCCCGGACGAGCGTTTCCGCGCCCTCGGCGCCCTCGCGGTGCTCCAATTCATAAAGGAGAAGATGCGCGCCATGGGCTGGGCGAAGGAGAAGGGGCTCCGCCTCATAGTGGTTTTGGACGAGGCGTGGAAAATAGCCAAGGACGACAACAGCGACGCGGTCATGATCGTGAGGGAGGGAAGGAAGTACAATTTCGGCATCATCGTCGCCTCCCAGAACCCCACGGACATAAGCGAGGCCATCTTCAGCAACGTCGGCACCACATTCATACTCAAGGTGAAGTTCGAGAAGTTCCTTGACTACCTCCAGGGCACGCTCAACTTCAGCAA
>CAIXOA010000065.1 GCA_903920925.1 uncultured Microcaldota archaeon
ATAAAGACCATGGCAACCGACCTGATAATCAAGAACGGAAAGGTCAACGGGGTAAAAATAAAGAAAGGGGAAAAGGAATCCATCCTTCCTGCGGATTATGTGATAGTCGCTCCGGGACGCGCCGGCTCCCAGTGGCTTTTGGACCTCGCCAAGGAGAAGGGAATCGGCTTCCGCTATGGTCCTTTAGATATAGGCGTAAGGGTAGAGGTTCCCAACGAAGTGATGGAAGAAGTAACCAAGATAAGCTGGGACCCCAAGTTCCACATAAGGACTAAGAAGTATGACGACTTCGTCCGCACCTTCTGCACAAATCCCTCCGGCTTCGTAATCACCGAAAACTACGGAAAATTCGTCTCGGTGAACGGCCATTCGATGAAGAACAAAACCTCCAATAATACGAATTTCGCCTTCCTCGTAAGAATGGCGCTCACCCATCCGGTGGAAAACACCACCCAGTACGGAAGGTCCATCTGCATGCTCGCAACCACCATAGGGGGAGGCAAGGCGATTCTCCAGCGCCTCGGCGACCTGAAGGCGGGCCACCGCTCCACCTGGGAAAGGATAGAAAAATCATATGTGGAACCAACAAACAAGGACGTTACGCCCGGCGATATAGCAATGGCGATGCCCGCAAGGATAGTTGAGGATTTGGTGGGCGGCCTTGACATGCTAGCAAAAGTGATTCCCGGAGTTAATGATGTCTCCACCCTTCTCTACGCCCCGGAAGTCAAGTTCAAGTCCATCCGCCTGGACATCACAAAGAAATTGGAAACCAAAGAAGTGAAGAACCTCTTCACCGCGGGGGATGGGGCCGGAGTATCAGGAGGAATCATCCCCGCCGCAGTGACCGGCTTGATTGCCGCAAGGGAAATACTCTCAAGGTGCAAGTGATGCCTGAAGAACTTAAGATGGAAGTTTCCCTCCCGGAACTGAAGGATGGGATAGAATTTGACCTCTCTTCCGCATCCGAGAAGGATGCCGCGTACGCGGCAGCATACTGTTCGGAGAAAATAGACGCGCTCACTTTTGCATACAGTGGAATAAATGTTTCAATTTTAGATAAGGAATTGGCAAAATATTCCGGGAAAGGCCCAAGGGAAGCGGGAGCGGCAATCCTTGCGGCAAAATCCTTGAGGGAAGTGTTCAAGGACGCGGTGAATGACAAGAAGACCCTCATCCCGGTCGCGGAATGCTATTTCTTCTCCAAATTGCCGGGGAGGTTCGGCTTCAGCCCGAAAATAAGCGCGGGGATGATTCCATCCTTCCTCAAGCCAAAGCCCTTCGCCCCCGGCGCAAGGATTGCCCTCGTCTCCAAGTTCAAGGATTGGATGGCGATAAAGAAACTATTCCTCGAGCCCGGGATGGCGAGATGGGAGATAGCGGGGATTCTCGCGGGCATAAATGAAACATTAGTAAAGAAGGCATTCGATTTCGCAGGTTTAGATAAGGCAAAGCTGGACGCAAAAGCCGCAGAACTAACAAAGGGAAAGAAAAAGTCCTATGCCGCAATCGGGGAGGCATTGCGGGGAATAGAAGGCTCTCCAGCCGAAGTCGCCTATCTCTGCAACTCCATCCTCTCAACTTTTGAAGTCCTTCCCTACGCAAACCGGCCCATGCTCTCCAAGGAATATCCCGGGGTAAAAGGCCCTAAGATGAGGGGAAGGAAGCCCAAGGCTTAGCCGGTCAGGTTAATTAGCGCTCCCCACTGCCAGGTCCCGAAGAAGTGCCCGATATCGTCCAATATCTCTCCGGAATAAGCCTGCATCTGCAATCTTGCGAGCATCTGTGCGGTCTCCTTCTGTTCTTTTGGAATATTCCCTCTCCACGGCTCCATCATGGGCACCCCTGCCTCCTGCACAAGATGCACCATTGCCTCCATGCGGGCAGACTTTGCCACGAGCCAGGCAACTATTTCTTTGGAAGTGGGTTTCCTCCCCTCGGCAACCAGCTTTTCCGCCTGTTCCTTTCCGATCACAATCCGGGTGTACCCCATGTTCATTATGTCCCCGCCCGGGTTGAATTCCCCTTTGGAGTCCCTCAGGGGCCTGGTCTGGTGGTCGTCCCCGTCAAACATCATCCCCACGCCATAGGCTCTCTGCATGTGCTCCGCAAAAACCATGTTCAGTGAATTTGAGGTATGCCCGTCCCAGTAATTTTCCTGCCCGGCCGCGGAATTGTGCTCGTCCATCCATTCCACAAATCTCGGCCTCAGCCCCTTCCAGTCCTTTCCCCGCGTGGGAATCTCCGCATTGGACATGGTGGGGTTCCAGCACCCGACCGCCTGGCACTCGCGCGCAAACTCGATCGCATCCACGAAGCTCATCCCTCCGTGCACCGTCGCGCTTATCAGTCCCACATCCAGTATCGGAAGAGATTTCTCATTATAATTTATTGGATGGGCAATCCCAACTGCGCACATCCCGAGCCGCATCATCTTCTCCAGCACCTTCCTAATATCGGAAAAGCCCATTCCCGTAAATAAAGACTGCATCTTGAGTGCAGGGTCCCTCTTTGCGAGTATCTCCTCAGCAAACACGCCCATCGCATCCTTGTCCGCGAGCCAGACGCACACGTGGGGCCCGTTCGGCCCCCTTGCAGTTA
>CAIXOA010000066.1 GCA_903920925.1 uncultured Microcaldota archaeon
AGAGCCTGCAAAGAAGAATGCCCTTTCATAATGCCTCTTCTTCTCCTGCACCTTCACCAGCGAAAGTGCATCTATATTTTTCGGAGTAAAGGTCCGTGCAATACTAATGCCCGCCTTCTCCAATAAGAAATATTGATTCTTCTGCGCATCCCTCTCCTCCGCCCTGAGCAAATATTTGTTCCCAAATACCGGAATCTTGAAGTCCTTCTCTATCGCATCATATCCAACATAAACGGAAAAAGACCTATTTGGCACAAACACAGACCCCTCCAACCTCTTCTGGTTCTCCGGCTTCACAATCTCCGCGAACTTGTTCAGCACGAGCACCTCATCCACGCACCCGCGAATCCCCCTCGTCTTGTAGTGCTTCGCATAGACCTTCTCCCTTCCCTTCTGGCAAACCACAAGGGAATTCATCCCCTCATGCTTCGCGCCTTCAGAAACATCCAATGCCGAGTGGCTCCCCAAAGTGGATACAAACACCATCATTCTCACCTATATCTAATATATTCCTCCAAACCTTCTTTATATCTAATTAATCCTTTCCCGGAAAGCACCTTCCCTCTCCTCAGCCCCCCAAGATGAGAAGGAACAAATCCTTTCTTCGCATACTCCTTAAACGCACCAAAGAAATCCCTCCACTTCCTTTTCTCAATAGCAAAAAGCCGCCCCTCCTTCTCCATAAATTTAGCTCCTTTATGCTTCGCGCGGAACTTCATGCAGCCCTCATTCATCTCAAGCAGAGGCCCGCGCATCTCCTTCTCAGGAGGCAATTCCTCCTTCCCAAGCTCAAAGAGAAGCACCGTCTTCCTCCCATCCGAATAGGAGTGGGAGCCGAGCAGCTCGAATCCGTTTTCCAGTAGGAAAGCTCCAAATGCGGAGCCCACCCTCCGTATCTGCCCCCACAGCACATCATCCACTATCTTCTCATTTGGGAATTCTATCCCATAAAAGTTCCTTCCGCGCATCCATTTTTCCATATTCGAGGCGCTGATCTTCTTCGGGAAGAAGAACTCCATGGAGGGTTCCTCAAGGAACCTCATGCAAACCTCGATGAACCTCGCGAAATTCTCCGCGCTAACCGGCGCCGCCACATTCCTCTCCGAATCCACCGGGTCCACAACAATGAACTGCTCAGGGAATCTTTTCAGTATCTCCTTATCATTAGCATAATATCCCTCCAGGTCCAAAACAACTTTCCCCCTCCATTTTGAAGCAGTTCTCAAAACCCCCTCGAAATCCTTATGCGCAATAACCAGAAGCTCGCATAAGTATCCGGAAAACCCGAGCGTCTTTATCTCCGCCCCATACAATCCGTTAGCTTTCAGGAATTTCTTCAATAATCTAACTTCCCCTTTCTGTTTCTCGCTCATCTCCTCCAGCACATATTTCGTATGCAACTGGGAACGGTCCACCGCGCTCTTTATGCGCTCCCCCTCCGCCATCAGATAAGCAGGGACAACATCAATCTTTTTCCCTTTCAAATAGAATTTCACATATGGATGCTCCGCATACGCAATCTCCATCTTCGCTTTCGGATAGGCGGATTCCACCGCCCCCTTCACTTCCTCAAACATGAGTTCTTTCGAATAGGGGTGGGGAAACAACGCGAACAAATCCACGTCCCCCTCCCCGGCCAAAAACGTCCCCTTCTTCACCGAGCCGGTGAGCATTGTGCTAACCCCCTTAGGAAGGAATTCCCCTATCCGCACCTCCGCCTCCCTCGCAATCCCCTCCACTTCCAGCCGTTCTTTTTCACCTGGAGTTATCTTTTTCAGCACGCTTTCCAGCAGTTCACGCATGCCCAAAACCTCTACTTTTCTCTTAAAAAATACATACCCTTAAAACCAATCCATTTTTACGTCGATAAACCGAAGGGAAGGTTTATAACCCTGTTTATATAAAAGCTAGCCATGAAGAAGCAGTCGGTTTTAGCCCTTTTCCTAGTCCTTTTGCTGTTCGGATGCGTGGAGGAAAGAACTGTCAGCGTAAGCGGCTACGAAACAATAGAAAGCATAAGCGGCATGGACCTCACCGCGGACGGCATAAACGACGTCCTTTCCTATTCCTACCGCTCAATCCCCATCGACCAGCCCGCGGCGATAAGCATGGCAAGGACGGTTTCCGTTGCCCCCTTCTCCTATTCATACGTCATCTCCTCATACGGCGACCCCGCAGACCTCGCGGGCGCAAATGCCGCAATACAGGAATTCGATTCCGCAAGGAAGCAGGCCGAATCCACATGCACGGGAAGGCTCCAGTTCGCGCCTGCCTCCTGCACCGATTCCGCCTCCTGCCTCCAGAACTGCCGCTCGGACTATTGCACAATCGCCAAAAAGTCGGCGGGCGATTCCCTGGGAAGGGAACTTCTCGATTTCAGGGACAAGAGCGCGGAGATGGACCGGATAACCGCGGAGCTGCTCGCCACGCAGGCCCTTCCGTCCCAGGCGGAGAAGGAGCAATACATAAGCAAAATAGTGCGCATAATGGCGCTCTCCAGCGACCTTTCCTACAATAATATTTTCAACGCTCGCACCTACAACCTCTGCGCCCCGCCCGACCTGCGCCTGAACAAGCTGCAGGAGGCCGCAGGGAAAGTAGGCACCGTCCAGATTTCCGCTGACCGCTACCGCTACCGCGTTGCCGAGGTAGTCACCGGAGGGGGCGGCGCGGAGCACATATTCCTCTTCGTCCAGGACACCCCGCCCATCGTGCTCAACATAGACGAGCTCTCCGTGGACATAGATTCGGGCATAATATACCAGAGGATACCGCTCAAGCTCGGCTGGGAAAACGTGGAATTGAATGCGCAGAAGAAAATCCTCACCTATGATTTCACCTCCCCGGACAAGCCGGAGGAAACTTTAATGTCCAGATGGAGCAATCCCTCTGTGAACGAGAGGAACGTGAAATTCCTGGGAATTTTCGACGCGGTCGCCTCCAACCCGCTCGTCGCACTCTTCCTCGGAATCTCAAAATCCATATTCATGCTATTCTACTCCCTGGGCGCGGGCTACTACGCCGCGCTGGGCTCGGCAGCCGCATTCCTCCTTTACGCAATCCTGTTCGTGGTCTTCCTACTCACCGTGCTTTACCATACCCTGAGGGCCTACATAGACAGAAAAGTGATAAAGGAATACCTCACCGAAAAGATGGGCCCGCCGATAACCGACTGGAAAAATTACGTGGGGATGGGCATAATCCTCATCGCGCTCAGCCTGATGCTGGGAGCGCTGTACATCCGGCCTGCGGAGATGGGAACGTTCGACCTTGCAACGATACAAATACGCCTCACCTCCGACATCCTCGGCTCCATAACCTCCCTGATGTTCGTTTTCGGCGCCTACACCGTTTACCTCGTAGCCGAGGACCGCCTCAAGGGCCTCATCTTCGGGGAAACGTACTACCATGCGAAGGGCGCCACAAAGGAGGAGAACCTCGCCGCGATATCCAATCTCAAGCTCCTCACCGGCAACCTCAAGTCGCGCGTCGAAACCCTCTCCAAGGTGGGGATGGACGTGAAGGAGGAATACGCAGTCCTCATCGCGGTGCCCGTGGAGCGCCTTGAGCAGCTCATAGACATGGGCAAGCAGAACACCGCAAAGAGCCTCATAGACTTCCACATGGAGCGCATAGAGGCCATGGACAAGGGGCTCGAGCAGAAGGTCCGCATAATGGAGGAGAGCTGGCCGGTCTGGAATTCCGAAATAGAGAAGGCGCTGGACCAGAGCGAGGAAGTCTCGGTGGAAAGCCTCGTCTCAATCCCGATGCAGTGGAGGGAATGGGCGGTGAGCAAATTCATCAGCGAGCACCGCGGAAGGGCGCTCGTCCTGGAGGAGAACCGCATAAAGCGCAGGAAGGTTTCCATGGAGAACCTCGTCTCCACCTCGCTGGCGGAGATAAAGCGCGCGGGCCTGGCCGAAAGCTCCATCATACTGCAGGGCAACAAGGCGCTCTCCAACACGTTCTCCAAGGGCAACGCTACGGTTGGCGTGGTCCTGTTCCTCAAGCTCATCGGGTACACAAAGGCAATCTCCAAGAAATTCGGGGAGGAGGAGATGAGGAGATTCGTCATAATGGGGAGGAAGAGCGCCGCGGTATGCCTGCCGGATGGCGGCACCACGCCACTCCTTTTCACCGAGCGCACAAGGCTCAAGGAACTCATGGAGGAGTGGAAAAAGAGGATAACCGAACCGGGTTGATGCGATGGAAGAGTACGGTGCAGAAAGCATAAAAGTACTGGAAGGGCTCGAAGGCGTCAGGCGCCGCCCTGCCATGTACATAGGGGACACGGCCAAGCGCGGCCTCCACCACCTCATATTCGAAATAGTGGACAATTCCATAGACGAGGCGCTAGCGGGCTACTGCAAAAACATAGAGGTCATACTCAGGGCGGACGGCTGGGCGTCCATCCGCGACGACGGGAGGGGAATCCCGACCGAAATCCATTCCAAGACCGGGACGTCCGCGCTCGAGATCGTTTCCACGGTGCTCCACGCCGGGGGCAAG
>CAIXOA010000067.1 GCA_903920925.1 uncultured Microcaldota archaeon
CCGGAACACGGGTTCAAATCCCGTTGAGGGCGAAGAAAAAACGCGAGGGGAAGTGTCCCCCGCTATTTTTCCAGTTGGAAAAATGCGCACATTTTCGCCACGGCGAAAATAGTGTCTCATTTTTTTCTATATTTCTGATCTCCCTTCCACTTCACTTTGCAACTCTTCGCATTATCTCCTTACGCACCAGACGCCAGAAAGGAAAGGGAGTTTTCTATCTCCTGCCCCTTACTGCCGGGGATTTCTTCCTGCCCCAAACCAGGTATCCTATGATGAGTATCAGCAACAGGACAAGCCCCGCAAGGAGGAGCGTGTAATCCGCCGCAGGCGCCGGAGTGTATGCCTTCTCCACCCTCTTGTTCAGGAAGGCCTCCCTGGCGCCGTAATCCGCCCCCGCGGTGATGCCGCTCGAGCCCTTCAGCACGCCCGGGAATTTCACCATCTTCGCCTCGCCCTGCGCGAGGGAGTAGACGCGGTCGTCCTCTATGGTGGTCATCCTTCCGCTGATGTTCGCGTTCGCATCCGCGCGGAAGAAGACCGCGGTGCTCCCGTTGTTCGCAAATGTGACCAGAAGGTCATCGCCATCTTCCGTGAAGCCGGAAATCTCCAGGGAGGAGCGGTCTGTGAACTCCACCCTCCCCGCATTAAGGATTGCGACAATGCCGTTCTCGGTGGATTTTTTGGACGAGCCGTACATTGCGGTCACGTTCGCGATTATCGCCCCGTTCTCTATGCTGACCGGATAGCCCTTCCCGACCGTCTGGTTTCTCGCGATTGAGAACGGCTCCTCGTCGCCCACCGTGGCGACGGGATTCCCGTCCACATAAACTATGATGCGGGACTTCACGTACTCGGGCGCATTTCCGGTGTTCCCGTAGGTTATTTCCAGCTCCCTTGTCTGCGTGTTGTACTCCGCGCCCCTCACTTCAAGTCCGATGATCGGGCCGCGCACCGGGAAGAGGTCCACATCGAAAAGGCCGCTGCCCGCCGCCGGCACGCTCTGCCCGAACTTCACGAGCACGTGGAGCGCCTCCCTCCCGAGCTCGGTGTTTATGGATTCCTTCATGTTGTAGGCCGTCTGCGCATACTCCCTGTCAACGACGAGGCCCACGGATATCTGCCCGGAGGAGGCCCTGTCCCTGAGATAATTGTAGACTGATGTGGGAACGACCGGCGATATCATAAGCACCGGGTCGTCGCCCGCGGTTATGGTGTCCTCGAACGCGTTCCCGTCCGAGAGAACCACCTGCTTCTTCGCGGGGTTCTGGGCGAGATAAAGGTCGAGCATTTGCATATTATCGTCGAACTTGTCGCCGCTGTTTATCTCCCTGTAGGAAAGGCCGTTCGCGGAAAGGGCGTCCTTCACCGTGCCGTCAATGTACCCATATAAAAGGATGTCCGAGGGATTTTTTCCCTTGAGGAAGGTTATCACCGCATCCTCCAACTCGGCATCAGCGAAAAGGAGGTACATGGAATTTTGCTTTGCGTATGCGACCGCGGAGACCGTGTTGTATCCATAGACCGGGTCGACCAAGATGAACTTGCGGGCGCCGCTCCTGTCTGCGAGCAGCCGGTTGGTCTGGTAGGGCTCGCTGGAGGTTATTACTTCCACGGTATTTCCCTTGTTCCTCAGCGCATCCG